>JAICKZ010000153.1 GCA_025927665.1 Steroidobacteraceae bacterium
AATCTATTGAAGATGCCGGTACCACAAATATCTCGGATCTTCTTCGCGAATTACCATCAGTTGGTATTTCGGGATTGAGTTCGACCAATAGTAACTTTCTGAGTACCAATGCCGGTGTTAATACAATCAACCTGCGCAATCTTGGCGATCAACGCACGCTGGTACTGGTTAATGGTCGCCGTTTCACTCCCGGTATTTCCGGCAGCTCGGCTGTAGATTTTAACTCGATACCGGTGGATTTTATTGACCATGTGGAAATTGTCACGGGTGGCGCATCAGCAATTTACGGTGCCGATGCTGTTGCAGGCGTGGTAAACATTATTTACAAAACTGATCTTGACGGATTGCAGTTCCGTGCTCAGGCTGGCGAAACCAGCCATCATGACGGCGCGATTTACACTGGTGCAATGACTTTTGGCTCCGAATTTGCCGATAATCGCGGTCATTTTATGATGAACTTATCATACGAACAGGAAGACGGAGTTCGCTCTTCACAACGCGCGCGTTCTGCCACCGATCAGCAAATCGATCCAAAGACTGGTGCTATCGTTAGTCCATCGCATAGCAGTTTTGCACCTCAGGGTCGCTTTGAATACTTTGACGATAACAGCTTCTTAGGCAATGGTACTAACGACAATGTATTTACTTTCAACCCAGACAACTCGTTGAAAGACGGATTTAGTGGTGCAACAGATGGTTTCAACCGAAATTCCTATCGACGCTTATCAGTTCCCATCACTCGCACATTGGTTGCCTCAACCTTCAATTACAATTTGACAGACTCACAGCAACTGTATGGTGAATTCACTTATGCCGATAGTCGCAGCCAATCACAGATAGAGCCGGATCCACTGGGAGCAAATGATGTTACAGATGGACCGGGCTCCGTCTACTCGGGAACATCGGACGCAAACAACATTCCGATTGGCGTGCCTTTGACCAACGCCTATTTGCAAACATTGCCGCAACTTGCACCAGTGGCGGCGTCAATTAGGGCCTGGAATACAGACCCTGCAAATGCCGGTAACCCGATTCGCTATTTGTATTTTCGCAAACGTCTATTGGATATCGCTGATCGAGGTAATGACTCAACTCGGCAAACCAATCGCATTGTGCTAGGTGTAAAAGGTGATCTACCATTTTCCGATTGGCGATACGATGCTTCCTTTACTTACGGACGCACTACGGATGCACAGATCTCCAGTGGACAAGTCAATCTGGCTAATGTTGCTGCAGCACTGGACTCAGTTGTAGATGGCAGTGGAAACATCGTTTGCCGCGATCCTGTATACCAGTCGTTAGGTTGCGTGCCCATCAACATCTTTGGTAATAATAGTATTACCCCCGCCGCCGCTGCATGGGTAGCCGCAGCCGTCACTCGTAATGTTAAAGTTCAAGAACAAGTTATTTCGGCCTACGCAACCGGCTCAGTTGGTGAATTGCCAGCAGGAAAACCGCAGCTAGTAGTCGGCGTCGAAAGCCGCAAAGACAAGAGTCAAGAAATTTGGGATCCGCTTACTAATACGGGTCAAAACGGCAGCAATGCATTTCCCAATGTCTTTGGCAATATTGATGTTAAGGAAGCTTTCTTGGAATCCAACATCCCTATTTTAAAGGACAAAGTGGCGGCAAAAACGCTGGAGGCAGAAGCTGCGGTCCGTCATGCTAATTATTCAACCATCGGCTCAGTCGATGCTTGGAAGGCTGGGCTTGTTTGGGCACCAATAACGGATCTGAGGTTCCGAGGCGTATATTCAGTAGCGATTCGTGCACCTAACATCAATGAATTATATGGTGGACAAGCCGAGACTTTCCCAACGGGTATACAAGATCCGTGTGATGGAGTAACTGCGACTTCTGCACACACGTATGATGCCGCGTGTCGTGCAATACCTGCGGTTGCCACGGCCATCCAAAATAATGGCGCGTTTACTTATACGCTCCCGCTCGACTATCAGGTGATCAACGGATTTCAAGGATCTAATCCCAATTTAAAGCAGGAAAAAGCAAAGACTAAAACACTTGGACTGGTACTTACCCCAAGTGGGTTGCCCAATTTCAACATGACAGTTGATTGGTTTGATATCAAGATACAAAATGCTATCAATTCAGTAGACCTGCAAAGTTCAATAAACCAGTGCTTGTTAACCGGCAATCCTGCTTTCTGCGGCAGCGTAATTCGCAGCCCTTTAACTGGTAAGTTACGTACGATCAATGCGTTCCTTGTAAACGTCAGCGATATACATACAAGCGGAATTGACACTGCTGTACGTTATCATTGGGACTTGAACACTTTCGGAAAACTGGATTTAGCATTGACAGAAACTCATTTGCTGAAACTTGAGCAAAATAACTTTCCCGGCTCACCTACTGCCGATAATGTCGGTGAGTTAAATTCGACTCAGAATGGTCGCCTGGGTTCAGGTTTCAAGGATCGGGCAACCCTGAACTTGATCTATACCAAGGGTCCCATAGAAGCAAGTTGGAAACTTAATTATATGAGTAGCATTGTTGACACGCTCCCTGTGGAGGGTAACAGCGTGGCATCTGCCATCTATAATAATGTTCCTGCTTATATCTACAACGATGTTCAGTTCCGTTACAACTTCGGCACCAAGGCGCATTTAGTGGGCTATGTAGGTGCCAATAACGTGTTTGACAAGCAACCCCCTGTGTTGCCAAGTGGTATGGCATCAGAAGTAACTGGCACTGAGACCGCCGCTGATACTTACGATGTTTTTGGGCGCTTCCTATACGCGGGATTTGAAGCTAAGTTCTAATCTTGAATGTCTTCAAGTGAATCAAGAGCGACTTCGCAAGAAGTCGCTCTTTTTCTTTCACTGATTGGTTAGCTGTATCATCGCCCCGGCGCGAATCCCTAGCTGCGAGGCAACGCCGCCTTTTAATTCCAGCACAGTTAATACACTGCTCTTTGAAGATATAATTTTCTCGGACAGCGGTATCGCGTTCGCAGCGATGCTTTCTATATGTCCATCAGCGGTGATAAACAACATATCAAGTGAGATCAACGTATTCTTCATCCACATGGAAATTTTTTGTGGTGCATTGAAAATAAATAACATGCCTTGATCCGTTGATAATGATTTAACGAACATCAATCCTTGCTCACGCCGCGCTTCGGTATCAGCAACCCATATTTTGAACTCATGTTTACGCATATCTGGAGTAACGATGCTGAGCGTGGCCTGCGGAAAGCGTTCCAATGGTTCCAGCGCCATCTGTGCGTTGACGTTGTTGATGAATGCGAATGGCAATACCAATGACATTACAATTGCAACAAGAAATTTCATGGGTTCACTTCAGTTGTTGTTGGTACTTCGTCTTCTGGCGTTAAATCAACGCGTCCCGCAAAATCAAAACGTGTGATCAACACTGCTCCATCGCCGTTAAGTTCGCGCGCGGGTTGATTACAAAAGCCACGCGCTTCGATGCGATAACTGTGTTTCTTTGTGGGCATGCCAGGAACAATGCTTTGTCGTAACCGATCAACAATACATTTGTCACCTTGCGTACTATAAAACTTACCCTGTCCTTCACGCATTATCGTGACATTAACGGCCAAGACTTTATCAGATCGATCGGCAAGTGATTCGCCTTCACGAATTCCATTTATTCCAAATAATAAGACCAATGAGTGAGCAGTGGTTTTTGGTAATTGACTGAAGCGCAGGCGCAGGCCACCGTCAGGACGCACTGAGCCTGCACAGCTTAATGCCTTATTGCGCCAATCGAGCTCAGCCTGAATTGATCCGCTAAGACGCGCGCGCAGATATCCATCACCCGAGCTTAAGCATTGAGCCTGTAATTGTGGTATGTCAGAAGATGCCACTTTATTGGGGTTCAAGATCACCTTTTCTTGTGTGCGATCCGCACCAATCACAGTTGTCGATGCCGTTATCAGCGTAATCATCAGGCATAACAAGGATCGCATTCGATAGGCTTGATGCGCTACAGTGCGAGCCATGTTGTTGAGGCATGGCAAGAATGCAAATTTGTAATGGAACATGGTTAAATAGATCAACTGAACATTTGATTTCGGCAATGACGGTAAGCATAACGCTGTCTGTTATTCGGATCGAGAATAACGTAGCGTACAAAAGCGATTTTATTAAAAGAGGTTCAAATGGATCAAATCATCCCTGCAAAAAGAGCCATTAGCCGCAAAGAAGTTTCTACCAAGCGCTATGTCAGCCGACTGACGCATAGTACCTTGGCGGTTATCATGGCAGGAGGTCGTGGTGAGCGGCTTAAACATCTCACCGACAATCGCTGCAAACCTGCCACACAATTTGGTGGTAAATTTCGCATTATCGACTTCGTACTTTCCAATTGCGTCAATTCAGGAATACGTCGCATCTCGGTACTGACGCAGTACAAAGCACATTCATTGATTCGTCATATCCAACGCGGTTGGAGTTTTTTGCGCGGTCAGTTTGGTGAGTTCATTGAAATTATTCCGGCCCAACAACAACTAGGGCCAGACTGGTATCGTGGCACCGCTGATGCGCTTTATCAAAATCTGTCCATCATGAAATTACATCGGCCACGTCTGGTGCTGGTGTTGGCGGGCGATCATATTTACAAAATGGATTATGGTCCGATGCTGGCGTATCACGTGGAAAAGCGTGCCGACATCACGGTCGGGGTTGTCGAGGTACCGCGCGCTGACGCCAGTGGTTTTGGTGTGATGACGATTGATGAGCACAATCACGTTATCGACTTTAAGGAAAAACCAGCCAATCCCGATGGCATTCCCGGTCGCGAAGAATGTGCGTTGGGCTCCATGGGTATTTATGTATTTAATGCACGCTTGTTGTTTAAATTACTGGAACAAGATGCGGCCGATCCGAACAGTGGCCACGATTTCGGTAAGAACATTATTCCACAAGCGATAAACAAGTTAAACGTCATGGCTTATCCATTCCGCGATGTGCGTACACGTGCGCAACAATACTGGCGCGATGTGGGAACCGTTGATGCATTCTACGAAGCCAATATGGAATTGGTATCTGTTAATCCAGAACTCAATATCTACGACTCGCAATGGCCCATCTGGACTTTTCAACGCCAACAACCCCCCGCAAAATTTGTATTGAACGAAGATGGACGTCGAGGCATGGCGGTAGATTCCATGATATCTGGCGGTTGCATTATTTCTGGCGCGGAAGTCATTGAATCGTTGCTCTCCACCAACGTGCGTGTCTCGGAACATAGTCGTGTCGAGCGTTCACTATTGTTCCCAGATGTACGCGTGGGTTCTCATTGTATTATCAAACATGCCATTCTTGACACAGGCGGTGTGGTACCTCCCGGTACCCAAATAGGCGTGGATGCTGCAGAAGATGCCCGGCGTTTTTATATTTCAGAAAAAGGTGTGGTGTTGGTAACGCGTGATATGTTGGCAAAGTTGTAATGAATTGCTGGTGCCGTGGTGGATGATTTCGAATCATTAAAAAATTGTGATGCGGAAAAACTAATCGAACAGTTCATTGCAATGACTTTACCCAAGCCGCAGTGGACGCATCATGCACATCTGCGTGTGGGTTTGTGGCACGTATTGAATTATGGTACTGACGAAGCGCTGTTGTTATTGCGTAATCGCATCAGCGCTTACAACGAATCGATTGGAACGTCAAACACCGTTCATTCTGGCTATCACGAAACCATCACGCGCTTTTATATTTTTTTGATTGCACAATTCCTCTCAACGGCTGATCTCACTCTGTCGCTGAATCAATTGGCCGATCAATTAATCATTCAATATGGTGATCGCAAATTACTGCTGAAATATTATTCGCGCGAACGATTGTTCAGTGTCACGGCGCGACTTGAATGGATGAGTCCTGACCTGATCGCTTTATCATAGATCGCATCGGCGTTTCTTCAGGTATGCTTGTCGTTCATTAGCTTCTGATTGAGTTAGTATGAACGATCCCGTTTCTGGTGTTTCGAGTGTGTCTTCCGATAGCTATTCACTGTTTAAACAACGCGATTTCATGTTGTATATGGTAGCGCGCTTATTTGCCAATCTTGGTGTGCAAATGCAAACGGTGGCAGTGGGCTGGGCGGTGTACAGCAAAACGTCGCAACCACTTGACCTTGGCTTGGTGGGATTGTCGCAATTTGCACCCTTCGTATTGTTGGTACTTCCAGCAGGACATTTTGCCGATCATCATGATCGTCGTCGCATCGTTGTGGGTTGTCTCGCATTACATGCGGTATGCGCATTGATACTTGGTCTATTTACACTGATTGATCTCGCCAGTATCTGGCCAATTTTTGCAGCGATGACTCTACTGGGTAGCGCACGTGCTTTTATTATGCCTGCCGCGCAGGCGTTATTGCCTAACATGGTACCGCGCGAACACTTCGGGCGTGCAGTGGGCTTTAATTCCAGTGTTTATCAATTGACGACCATTGTGGGTCCGGCCATTGGCGGTGTGTTGTTAATCGCCGGTAGCTTAACGGTTTTTATTGTGGTGTTGACTTGCACGACCATTGCGACGCTATGCGCACTGGCCGTTCGAACGAATGGCGTGGTGCGACGAAACGAAAGTGTTGCAGTCATTGCCGAGCCTGATCTGAAGTCATTGCTATCGGGATTGAGCTTTGTGCGCAGTAAGCCCGCTGTTTTAGGTGCGATTTCATTAGACTTATTTGCTGTACTGTTCGGTGGATCCGTTGCTTTACTGCCGGTATATGCACGCGATATTTTGCACATAGGTCCGAGTGGATTAGGTTTGTTACGCAGTGCACCTGGTGTGGGTGCAGTTGCTTGCGCTATCTGGTTGACTGCAAAACCCATTAATAAACATGTCGGTGCTTGGATGTTCGGTAGTGTCGCGGTTTTTGGACTATCAACAATTATATTCGGTGCATCTACTTATTTTTCATTATCACTGTTTGCGTTGGTCATACTGGGCGCAAGTGATATGGTCAGTGTGTTTGTGCGTGGTTACTTGGTACAGGTATTAACGCCTGATTATATTCGCGGACGAGTCAGTGCAATCAGCTCGGTATTCATTGGTGCTTCCAATGAACTCGGTGAGTTTGAATCTGGTGTTACCGCTGAATGGTTCGGCACAATTCGCTCAGTCGTCATCGGTGGCATTGCAACCATTGGTATTACGATGTTGTGGACGAAATTATTTCCGGCAATACGTAATATGAATCAGTTTCCCGAAGTGGAGCGCTGATCTCAATAACTATTTATTCTCCGTCGATATCAAATCGTGTAATCGAGAATACATGGATGACTTATGCTCTTCAATGATGAGTGACGGCTTTGGCTTTGTGATGCGCCGATCCACGCGGTTTACGCAACAATTGCAATGAACAAGAAAGTGCAATGCGTGTACCGCTTTGTAATGTATCAAAGGCGATCGAACCGCCAATGGTGCGAGCGCGATATTCCATGATCTTAAGTCCCATGCCCGGTTGACCTTTATTCAAACCATTACGCAGACCAATTCCATTGTCAGTGATGCTTAAGTACAAGCGTCGTGCAGTTGTACGCAGTTCGATTGTCACCACTGTGGCTTGAGCATGACGCGCCGCATTAGTGGTCGCTTCTTGAGCGATACGGTACAAGTGTGTGGCCTGCCCTTCATCCAGTTCTGGCAAGCTAGCATGTTGATCTATCAGGGTGCATTGCTTGTTGTACATCGTCGAACACCGCTGCATCAATAAACGCAAAGCTTCGCGTAGTCCACCATGTTCTAGATTAACGGGTGCAAGGCCACGGGCCATCAAGCGTGTGGTTTGAATGGTATTGGTAATTA
>JAICKZ010000315.1 GCA_025927665.1 Steroidobacteraceae bacterium
CTGTGCCGCAAGTTCACGAGTTGGAGTGAGTACCAACGCACGTGGCGCTGCTCCACTCCGTTCGCGTGATTGCAAACGCTGCAACAATGGCAAGGTAAAGCCAGCGGTTTTGCCGGTGCCGGTTTGCGCACCGGCCAGCATGTCGCGACCTGCAAGAATCTCTGGAATGGCCCGTGCCTGCACAGGAGTAGGTTGCGTATAGCCACGTTCAGAAACGGCACGCAATAATTCAGGCATAAGCCCGAGATCAGTAAATAACATTAAGAAAACCTCAACCAGCCTGCGGAGAATTTCCCCGGCCCGGTGAGGCATGGACATAAAGTCGAAGTGAGCGGTGGGATGAACCCGAAGCCAACAGCGAGAAAAGCAGACCGGACAGATGCAATAAGAATTGAATGCTTTTGAAAAGCCTCCGTACTATACATGAAATGAATTGAAATGTGTTACCCAGTTCTCATGCTTTACAGCACGGTGGCCATTACATCGAATAGTTGAAATGCTGTTTCATAAAAATGTGTAGTGATTGGCACTGCTAATGAATCACGCATGAGCTGATGATGTTGTTATTCCTGCGAATGCGAGCATTCAGTTGAACAATTTTCTAACAGATATTCGAGTATGAGATAGTTATCGCATACATGTGCAAGGTTGTACTGCTTCAATTCATCGCCGACATGACAAGGCATGATTAAGAGCGCGCTATACAGGCAGGTTATGCTTACAGTTCATACTCTTTGTCTAGTTGTAGGAATTCAGCGTAAACGCAAGTCGCACTACTCGCTTAGTTTTGCTTTCACCAATAACACAGGCACCGTGGCGTGATGCACAACTTGCTCTGCATCACTACCCATTAGTAAACGCGCCATGCCACGTCGACCATGCGTGCCAAGCACGATGATGTCCGCTGGCCACTCCTGCGAATCTTTAACGATAGCATCACCGGCATGACCACCAAACGCCTCAAGCAATGCCGTTTCCACTTGTAAACCGGCTGATCTCACTTGATCCGCAGCCTGTGCCAAAATCTTGTTGCCGGTATCGCGTAACGTTTGCAGTAACTCGGCGGAATACAGCGTGCCTTCATAGGCGGCAATCACCGCTAGCTCATTCACTACGTGAACCAATCTCAACTTGGCATGCTGATCGCGCGCCAAACGCATGGCCTCGCGCAAGCCTGTCGCAGAAATATCACTACCATCAACCGGAACTAGAATACGCTGGTACATATAAACCTCTGCGAAAGCATGACGACTTAATTTTTATCAATGTCTATGAATACTGGCAACCGTCGCGCTCAACAACTCGCAACAGTACGTAGGCAGATACGCATCAGTGCAGCCCGCTTACAATGGCTTGGCTTGTACGCTCAGATGCATACGGTCACCTTTAATGGTGCTCAATGTTAAATCAACACCTCTATCACTGCGCTGCGCTCGAAACACAAAATTGCTTGGCAGATAAATCGGTAATTTGAATTGACCATCCAACTCATAAGGATAAGCTGGCAAATACGATTGAGCCATTCCAATGCAATGCGACAATGACCACATACCATGCGCCAACATCTGCTTGAAAGAAAACCACTGTGCGGTACGATCAAATAAATGAATAGGATTGTAATCGCCAGACGCGCGTGCATAGCGACGACCGATGTTCTTAGTGGCCTCGACATTTTGCTCACACAACAATCGCGTTTCGTTTCGCACTGCACGCTCGATCACGGGCCGCTTACCAGTAACATGACGCCTTGCCATCATCGTACTGACTTCTTCCCAAACAGTTTGTCCAGCCATGCTAGCAGTGGTAACTAAGTCATACTCTTGTCCATTTTCCATTTCGCGCAATGTGTTATATCGAACACTCAATTGCACTGTACCGTTTATGGGAATGGGCTGTTGTTGGCGAATGACATTGCGCAAATGCACCAGGCCAAGCACTTTTACAGGAAATTGCGGATGCGTGAAGACGCGCATATGCAACGGCATGGCAAGGACATGCAGATAAGCTGGCGGCAATGATTCACCCATCGCAATACCACATGCATCGCAATAACGTTGCACATGTTGGGCATCAATATGCACTTGTTGTGCGATAACTTGCAGATCCAGATTGGGTGAATCGGCCAATGCCAGCAACGGCTTGCGACTCAATACTGCTTTTATATATGGAAAAAAACTACGTGGTAATTTCTTGTGTGTTTGTGCCTGCATCTTCAAGGAACCTGATGATCAATCTCAACTGTAACTGTGCCTTGATTACCCTGCTTGGCGAATGAATATTGAATACTGCCAACAAAGTCTCCGGATTGTTGCACCGGTGTACCACTGCTGGAAATACGCGCCACCACTTCCACCATCTCGGTACTTTCAATGGTGCGTGTCGGTAACATCGCTTTTGCTTTGGTCAATTCAACCGTGAGAGGTAATTCCGTCGACATATGCCGTTCCACCGCCAGCGGCGGACCGCCTTGTGCAGGATTGCGCGCCAATACAAACAACGCCATCGGTTGTTTAATTTTTGCTTGTAATGTGGGAGCAATTTTCACATTGACAACAATCCGGCGTTCATTTTGCTTATCCGCAACCGCACTTGCGGGGGCGTCGCCTAATTGCTGATCAAGATCCTGCACCTCACGCTCCAACATTGTCCGCACTTTATCTGGCGGGTTTAATGTCAGCATGCTGCGAAAGCGTTCACGAGCAAGGCGCGGATTTTCCATCTGCAATGCCACCATGCCACCGTACCACAATGCTTTGGGATTCAGCGGTTGCAACTTCAACGCTTCATCCAGCAGTTGTGAGCCACGCATGAAGGATTGTTCATCGCGCTTCATCAATAAGGCTTCTGCCAAACCAGTCACTGCTTCAATATCTTGACCCTGTGATAAATCGTAAGCATGTTGATAGATACCAACAGCCTGATCAGCACGATGCGCCATGACATTAGCCGCACCAAGTTTTACTAGCGTGGAAACACTTTTTGGGTCTTGAGCAACTTGTTCTTCGAGTTGCTTGATGGTTTGCATTAACTGCGCACTGACTTCAACATTGCTGCTGTTCTCAGCCGGTACATTGTCCGCATGCCATTCACCACCGTTCTTGTAGAGATGGCCAATATATATACCACCAGAAATCACCGCAACGACCACTGCGGTGAGCACCACCGTCAA
>JAICKZ010000165.1 GCA_025927665.1 Steroidobacteraceae bacterium
CACCGCATAGGCGCAGACGTCGATAGCAAAAACATACGATAAAAGTGGATGTCCTTTATTTTTCCGTCTGGAGTTGTAGCGACAAGTACCCCGGCTTTAGCCGGGGGAGTCTACTTGTTGGTTTTTGTTGCTGTGTGCCCTACGCGAGCCTCAACGACCCACCACCCAATCACCGTTTGGTCGTTTAGCAAATAGGAACAAAGAAATGCAAAAGCAAAGTGCAACGATCAGAAAGAGATCATAAATTGACGATGATCTAAATCTAGAGCTTACTAACATAAAAAGATTAAAAATAAGACCTGTCATCACTCCAAGAAAATATGTGATCTTCCCCCCCAACTTTAACGGACACATTGATAAGCGAGTAAAATCGTCAATTGAGGTGTCAAATGAAGAGCAAACAAGTTACGCAGGGTAAATCGACTAAGCGGTATCATAGCGCTGAATTTAAGGATCAAGCATTGATGCGTATGGAGCAAGAGGGAGCAGCAGCAACGGCACGTGTATTGGAACTGAAGCCAACACAGCAGTTGTATGCATGGCGATCAGCGAAGAAGCTACGCGGTCAAACCAGTGAAGAGCAGCGATTGATGCAAAGTGATTACGCACGCCTGAAGCGCATCGAGGTCGCGCAGGCTGACCGCGTATCACGCGACACTTGAGAGTGCAAGGCTGCACGGCGGGTCGGCACAAATCGAAAACAGCCTAAAAAGGCAGGGTTTGCGCGCGAAGGCGGCACGCAAGTTCAAAGCCACTACGAACTCGCATCACCATTTGCCGGTTGCAGAAAATCTGTTGCAACAAAACTTTAGTACTGAGCATCCTAATCAAAAATGGGTCAGCGACATCACTTACATTGCCACCGATGAAGGCTGGCTGTATTTGGCGATGGTGATGGATTTGTACTCACACAGTATCATTGGCTGGTCGATGTCAGCATGTATGACCGCAACGCTGGTGTGCGATGCATTAACGATGGCAATGTTTAAATGGCACTTCCCTAAACAAGTCATCGTGCATTCAGATCGAGGCAGTCAATATTGTTCGCGTGAGTATCAACAATTACTCAAACACCATGCCTTGATTTGCAGCATGAGCGCCAAAGGTAACTGCTACGACAATGCGGCGATGGAAAGTTGGAATCACAGTTTGAAAGTTGAAGCCATTCATGGTGAACGCTTTAAAACACGAGCCATCGCTAAATCACAGGTGTTCGATTACATTGAAGTCTATTACAATCGAAAGCGGCTCCATTCTACGCTTGGATACCAAACTCCAGAGCAGTTCGAGCTAGCGCATGTCTCTTAACTATGTGTCCGGGAAACAGAGGGAGGATCATTAATGTCTCATGATCAGAAATGTCTTTTAGATCAAATTTCTTTTGTATTAATATGCTCAAGATATCATTCAAGTAAAAACGAAGATTTTCGTTCTTCAATATCACTGAATCAAAATATAGATCCTGGCTCTGGCTTAATTCATCTGCAGGGATATTCGGGCAAAACGCAATCGACGCCAATACCAAAATTGGCAATAAGTAGCGCCCGGTTTTACGCAAGAACTGACTAGACATAGTTTTAATCACAACTTAATTATTTATTAATATAGACTACTTTACATTTTAATCCATTTCGAATTGAAAGTTCAAAGACTAATCAATGTGTACAGTGTGTCATCTTCTGAACCAACAATTGAGCCGCACCAGAATAGTTATCGGATGTCGGTGTGTAGTTGACATCAAAGTTGGTGATCCGCACCCCGATGTGTACCCGATCATAAGTTAGTATTGCTGATCCTCAGACAACCTATCAGCAACCTACTTTGCCAATCGAGTATAAATACTGACGCGATGAATCGAGCTGCGGAATACGGAATTGAATGTTAACAAAATAAGTATTATCTCTTTTGGATTGTCCAATCACGCATTTTCTTCAGCAATCCTTAAGCTTCAGATGCAATAATTCCCGCATGCATATTCTGATGATAGAAGACGATCTGGACTTGGGTCGCGGTTTGCTCAAGGCATTGAATGCCGAGAGCATCAGTTGTCAATGGGTGCGCCGCGCTGCAGATGCGCCACCCTCTTTCTATGGTCAAATTTATGATTGTGTTTTACTCGATCTATCTTTACCCGATGGTACCGGTTTCGATCTGCTCAATCATTGGCGTCGCACTGGGGTGATGATGCCCATCATCATCATGACTGCACGCTCTGCCATCGAAGACAAATTGACCGGATTAGATGGGGGTGCCGATGACTTCGTCGTCAAGCCCTTTGATATCGCAGAGCTGATATCACGTATTCGTGCCGTCGTGCGACGCTCTGCACAGCGTGCCAGCGAAGTGTGGACCATTGGTGATCTGCAAGTAGAACCACAACGATTCATCGCACGACTCAACGACGTGCCTGTGGAATTGTCACCACGTGAGTTCAGTTTGTTGGTGGAACTTGCACGTGATGTGGGTGCTTACATACCTAAGGGAATATTGGCCCAACGCTTGGAGCCGCTTGGTGATGCGATAGATTTTGGTGCACTGGAAGTACATATCTCAAATCTGCGGCGCAAGATCGGTACCGAGCGGATTCGTACTTTGCGTGGTGTAGGCTACATGCTGGTGCCACAGTGAAATTATTTCAACCCACCCTCACCCGTCGAGTCATCCTTGCAGTGCTATTCGCAATGGCACTGATCTGGGTATTCTTGATGGGATTTGAATTCTTGCGATTGCGTTGGATCGAAAGCCACGACAATCCAAACATGACAGAATTTAACTTGGGCGTTATCGATGCGCTTCAGGATGCACAAGATACCCGTAGTGCCGCGCAGATTGCAGCATGGATCGATCGAAGGATTTTGAATGGTCGCCAACGCGCGGGCGTCGATAGTAAATTTGAGTTTCAAGTATTTGATAATCAGAATCAGTTGATATATCACTCACCTGGCATTGATGCGAGTTATTTAAAGCCCAACACTGGAGTTCAACAAACACAAATCATCAATGGCAGGATCTATCAAGTTGCAACTTTGGTGACGCCACAATGGACAGTAGTGTCCGGTCAAGAGCGAGTGGATACGTCGTGGGCGCTAAAGCGAGTTAGTCGTGAAATCACGCTCGAAGTGCTGATGTCGATTCCCATCGCAATGTTGCCAGTGTGGCTTGCCGTATCCACTGGGCTACGTCCTTTGCGTCGGATATCGGAACGCATTGCGGCACGATCGATTAACGATCTCTCTCCGATTGGCATCACCGCAAAATACACCGAGATTAAACCCATCATCACGGCATTGGATGAGTTGTTGATCAAACTCAATGCAACCATTTATCGCGAACGTGCATTTGTGCATGATGCTGCTCACGAATTACGTACACCCATGGCCGTGATTTCAGCACAGGCGCACGCGCTTGTAAAAGCGCCCGCAACTGCAGATCGCCATGACGCTGAACAAGCTTTAAATGCAGCGCTTAAGCGTGCATCGCATTTGGTTCATCAATTATTGATGCTGGCAAGATTGGATACACAAGTTGTAACGGAAACTATCGACATCGATCTTGCGCAGTTGTTGCGACAAGACCTTACCGGATTCGCCGCTGCAGCCGCAACACGTGATATTGAATTAGTGTTGGAAGCGCCTGACAAATTGATGTGTGCGATTGCAGTGCCCACCTTCCAATCAATCGTGAGCAATCTTGTTGATAATGCTATTCGCTATGGACACCAGGGCGGGTCTGTCATTGTAGATCTACAACACCATGACAAAGGATTCAGCGTGTCAGTCACTGATGATGGTCCTGGCATTCCGCTTGGTGATCAGCAACGAGTGTTTGAACGTTTTTTTCGTGGCAGCGGTCACGATGTATCTGGTACTGGACTGGGCTTAGCGATAGCAAGTCAAGCAGCATTGCTGCTGGGTGGAAGCATTGAATTAACACCAGGTCGTGATGGTCATGGTTGCAGATTTACATTCACCTCTGCAATACATAATCAATGTCTAGTGAATGCCTAATAAATGCTTAAGAAAGTGATTTTAAGATTGGCTAAAGCTTCGCATGCCAAAGTGTACTGCAAGATCATCATGATTGACTTAGCAGTATTACTCGGAGTTAGCAGGAATGAAGTTACCAAGAAATTCTTTTATCACCTCAAGCACCGCATTGGTCCTCGCATACAGTGCAAATGCATTATCAGACACCAACAATTCAGTTGCAGTGGCTGACAACAATGTCGATTCGCTAGATACGGTTGTTGTAGAAGGCATCAGAAAATCTGATGAAACCGAGCAAACAGAGCAAACCAAAAAACTGAGTCGTGTCCCGGCAATGATGAGTGATCCATTGCAAGCGGTGTTCAGTCTTCCTGGCATTGTACAAGTTAACGAAGCCATCAGTCTGCCCGCAGTGCGCGGCTCGGGACCGGCTGACAATACATTTTTCATCGACTCGTTACCCGCATCGTTTCTCTTTCACTCGGTGTTGGGCTACAGCATATTCAACGAAAGTTTAATACGTGATTTCGGAGTTCATGCAGCGGGGTTCGGCGCGCAATACGGTGATGCGACAGGTGCAATCTTCGATATCAGTTTGCGCGAGCCTCGCAACCAACCATTGGCCACTACACTGGAATCCAGCTTTCTAATAGCCAGCGCATTAGTCGAAGGTGGCATCTCGGAGAATCAAGCGTTCTATGCTTCGTATCGCGAAAGCTTGATTCACTTAGTGCTTCCAACAGTGGACAAGAAGAATCAATCTGGAACTGATGATGTGACCTTCGAAAAATATCCGCGCTCGCGCGATTGGCAATTTAAATATACGTTCACTGCTAACGACTACAATCGTATTTCATTACTCAGCCTTGGCGCACAAGATTCTGTTACAGCCGATATCGGATTAAACGCTAACGCAGCACTGGTTGACCCAGGCTCTGCCGGTCAGACTTCAATCCTTACCAAGTTTAATAGCGAAGGCATAAAATGGGATTACGAACACGGCGCCAGCGAACTTCACACTGCTCTTAGCAACCTACGTAGTGAGGAAATGGATACACGCGGCACACAACATGAATTCATTCGTGTCAACAGTGATGATTGGCAATTCAAAACGCGATATGCCTATACCACACACACCGATACATTTGCAGTTGGTGCGGAACAGTGGTTGCAGAAATTCAATTATGCCGTACATCTTCGCTATCGACCGTGCACCGCTTTCTCTCCCGACTGTACCACCAATCTTGGACCGCTGATTGATTTGGACGATCACCAAATCGTACGTACCAGTGCTGTGTTTGCCGAGAATACCATCCGTCTGCTTGAGCCTTGGACGCTTACCACCGGAGTTCGCTACGCGCATAACGCATATCTCAAAGAAACTCATGTTGAGCCACGTATTTCTACACAGTGGCAATTGAATACCAATTGGTCTTTACACGCATCTTGGGGTCAGTATCACCAACTTCCAGAAATCGTCGAGCTTCTGCAAAGCGTCGGCAATCCTTCACTGCGTTCACCAACAGCAGAACACTATGTCATGGGATTCAATGGCACATTAGGTAATGGCTGGTCATTATCCACTGATGTCTATTACAAGAAATTGGACAAGCTGGCTGTGGACGTCACTGATGATCGGCACTATATCAACGCGGCAAGTGGTGACGCATACGGCATTGAATTTCAAGTTAACAAAGACTTGACCGAACGTTTGAAAGGCTGGGCAACGTTAAGTTTGTCACGCACGAAGCGTCACAATGATCTCACCGATACGACATTCCGATATGATTTTGACACACCCATTGTCGCGAATTTCGTGGTTGATTACGACTTAGGGCGTCATTGGGACGCCAGCGCACGTTGGAATTATCGCAGTGGCTTTCCCTTCACACCAATTGTTGGTAATAAAGAAAACCCAGACTTCCCTGGCTTCTTTGTACCCGTATATGGCGAGCTCAATAGCCAACGTGCACATGCTTATCATCGACTGGATTTGCATGTAGGTCGTACAATTGTGGGTAAAAAATATACACGTAGTTATTTTGTCGACATCATTAACGCGTACGGCAGACAGAACGGAGGTGGAGTGGTGTACAAACCCATCGCCGGAACCTCCAATTACAAACTGGAAGAAACCAAAAGCCTGCCATTCATTCCATCATTTGGAGTTAAAATAAGCTTCTAAGAAATGCGGGACGATGTTTTTGAACAACCGGTATAAACGCATTGACCGCTACATCTTGCGTTACTAATACCTTCTCATCTATGCGCTTTCTCTTTAACATGGAAGTTTGTCAACCAGAAGCGCTTTGAGTTTTTCAAATGGATAGATTTTTTATCCACGTGCCAATGTTGGTGTACCTGTCAATACTCATTTTCAGCCCAGCCCACGATGACAGGAAACTCGCTGCTGAACTTCGTCCTGCATTCCTACGGCGTACACCCTCATTTCATTTTTATAATTTTACGAACTGGTTGTCAGTTGCGAAAGCGAGCATTATCTAAACGAAGGTTTCACTCTCCCTGTCAATAATGAATTCAATTTCTCCCGTTGCATCAATCAGGCACTCACCATTGTTATGGCTGGTCGCGCTTGGTTTCTTCATGCAAACACTCGACTCGACCATTGTGAACACGGCATTACCTGCCATGGCGAGCAGCCTCGGCGAAAGTCCGTTGAGAATGCAATCAGTTGTCGTCGTCTATTCACTGACGATGGCAATGCTGATTCCGGCATCCGGGTGACTCGCCGATCGTTTTGGTACTCAGCATGTTTTTTTAAGTGCAATTCTATGTTTCGTCGTAGGCTCGCTGTGTTGTGCTGGCTCCTATACGCTGACCCAACTGGTTATATCGCGGGTGTTACAAGGAGCAGGAGGCGCCATGTTATTGCCGGTTGGCCGACTCGCTGTGTTGCGCGCTGTAACACGCGAACGTTTTCTCGAAGCGATGAGTTTCGTTGCAATACCTGGACTCATTGGTCCATTGATCGGACCCACACTCGGCGGTTGGTTAGTGGTGGAAGCATCATGGCATTGGATTTTTTTAATCAATGTTCCCATTGGCGCAATCGGCTGCATCGCCACATTTCTCTATATGCGAAATGAGAAAGGCCCGGACACATCACCTTTTGATTTTGCCGGTTATCTGATGTTATCGATTGGCATGGTTGCAATTTCCATTGCGTTAGATGGACTGTCTGTGACCTGCTCCCCGATGTGTACTCGATCATAAGTTAGTACTGCTCAGATAATGATCCAGTGTGGATCGGGTTAAAAACTCATGGGGTGTTAAGCCATTCAAACTGCTATGGGGTCGGTTTTCATTGTAGTCAATTCTCC
>JAICKZ010000196.1 GCA_025927665.1 Steroidobacteraceae bacterium
CAATTGACACAGCGTGAAATCATAACTCAATGATTATTGGCGTAGCATAAAATTCGAATCTGAATACTCATTGTTTTTATACATCGCGGCGCTTGATGATTCCACACGCTTCTTTGTACATCAACTTGCTTTGTGCTAACTTGCAACTTGTGTTGAAGCGCTCGATGTTGCACTCAACCGATGAATCTGCAAAAACGTTTATAAGTCTTGCGCTTGTCGGTTCAACACAGATCGCTTCTCGATAGATTTAAAGTCTAGTTGCTTATACGTTGCCAATCACGGTAAGTAGTGTTGCTGGTGGGTTACCAAATGAAATTGTATCGATTCGCTGTTATCTTATTCTTTGCTTGGTTCTCTGTCACAACGCATGCAGAAACCATGCGCGCGCCCGGCAAAACAGCCATTGCAAGCGCGCATCCATTAGCAACACAAGCGGGAATGGATATCATCAAACAAGGTGGTAATGCTTTTGATGCCGCAGTCGCTATTACTGCAGCGCTTGCTGTCGTTGAACCGAACAGTTCTGGATTGGGCGGTGGTGGATTTTATTTATTGCATCAAGCGAAAAATAATTCAAACATATTTGTCGATGCACGCGAAACCGCACCTGCCGCTGCAACGCGTGATATGTTTTTGGATAAAGATGGCAATGTGATTGAAAGTGCATCGCGTAACACAGCAAAAGCCGCAGGCATACCAGGTGAGGTTGCGGCGATGGCGCATTTGGCGGAACACTATGGTCGTTTGCCATTGCGTACGAGCTTGCAACCCGCAATCAAACTGGCACACGATGGATTTGCTTTATATCCACGACTACGTGGAATCATTGAATATTCGAAAGACAAGTTAAAGAAATCACCAATCGCCGCACAGGCTTTCTTGCAAAAAAATGAAGTGCCTGCGTTGGGCTTTGTGATCAAACAACCTCGGCTTGCGAAAACATTGCAACGCATCGGAGAAAAAGGCAGCGGTGAATTCTACACCGGGGAGCTTGCAAAGCAGATGGTGAAGTCCGTTCGTGATCAAGGCGGCATTTGGAGTGAAGCCGATCTTGCCAGTTATCACGTCATTGAACGTATGCCATTGGTTGGAAAATATCATGATGCAACCATCGTGACTGCACCACCACCATCATCAGGCGGCGTTGCTCTGATCGACATGTTAAATGTCTTGTCTGGTTATGATTTCAGCAAACTCGATGCGAGCACACACAAACACTTGATCATTGAAGCCATGCGCCGCGCCTATCGTGATCGTGCTCAGTACTTAGGTGATCCAGATTTCGTGCGAATGCCGATCGAGATGCTTACCAATCCCTTATATGCGGCGGGCCAACGTAACTCGATCAGCTTGAGCAAAGCAACACCGTCATCGTTATTGCCTGATGTAACTGACGTAGCGGATGAATCTCCACAGACTACTCACTTCTCTGTACTGGATGCCGAAGGCAATCGCGTGGCTGCAACCATCACCGTCAATCTCGGATTTGGCTCAGGCTTGATGGCAGGTAATACTGGTATTTTTTTGAACAACGAGATGGACGATTTTTCCGTTAAGGCTGGAACACCCAATGCATTCAAATTGATTGGCAATGATGCCAACGCCATCGCGCCCAATAAACGCATGTTGTCCAGCATGACCCCTACCTTTATTGAAACCGGCAAAGGCATGTTGATCATTGGTACGCCGGGCGGCAGTCGCATCATCAGTATGGTATTGCTCGGCGTACTGGATTGGTTGGATGGACATGATGCTATGCACGTAGTTTCACTCAAACGTTTTCATCATCAATACTTGCCGGATGTGGTGAGTTATGAAGCAGGCGCATTAAGCGATGAGGAAATCAATTCATTGAAACAACGTGGCGACTCACTGAAAGAATTTTCGTCCTACGGGAACATGGAAGTGATCACTTGGGATTTTGATAACAACAAAATTGAAGCCGCCTCCGATCCACGTGGTGATGGAGTTGGGTGGGTTTATTGAGATCATCGTATAATTACTATTAACAACCGATATGAGCGTAATCATAAACAATGCCACTTCCTGCACGGATCACAAAAGCTTTTATGACTACATTCTTGCTTGCTTTCCTATAGCGATTTCTTTGGCTATTGGATATATAGGCTTGCTTCAGTTTAGGATAAATAAACACAAATTCCGGCTAGATCTCTACAATCGTCGTTTCGCTGTTTACGAGAAGACCCTGTCGTACTTTCAATCCTACTACTCGAAAGACTCTAATCCAGACTCTACTATTTTAAGCGAACGAGAGTTCATTCGCGCTTATCGAGAATCTGTATTCTTGTTTGGTTCAGATTCAAATGTCTACAAGAGACTCACCGAGATAAAAGACACTCTAGGGTTTCTTACCACTTACGAACGCATGCGGTCAGAGGCCGATAGAGACATGTTTCATGCCTTGGAGAAAAAAAGAGCAACAATCCGGGATCCGAGCATGCTTATGGATGCTCTTGAAAAAGACCTTCTTCGTTCGCTTGATTTCAGGAAGATAGAAAATAGTTGAGTCCTGTATGCTCAGCCTGTAGGGCACAGCGAGTAGGGTGGATTAGCGGTTCCTCCGTGTAACCCGCCGTATAATTATTGATCGCATCCAAAAGTATATGGTGCAATACGCTTCGCTTAATTGACACCCTACTTCCAGAATAAATGACAACCACCATCATTCACTCACAAGCCGCTGCCGTCTCAACCAAGTTGATATACAGATAATAACAACTAGCAACATCGCAGCACTCAACGACAACGAGTAACGAATGCCAATCTGTTGTCCCAACAATCCCACTGTCACGCCACTGACCGTACGCATGCCCATGGCCGCCATCACGAAAATACCAATCACTCGTCCACGTATTTCCGATGGTGCATTTAATTGCACCAACGTTTGCGCCATCGCGCCAAATGCCAACTCGACAAAACCTGCGCCGAATAGCAATGGCACTGCGAGTGTATAGGTAGAGGTGAGTGCAAACGAACCCAACGCAACACACCATACACTGGCGAGTAACAATGCGGTGCCGGGTTTAGGATGAAGCAAACCACGACTTTCCAGCATGAAACCCGCAAACAGTGCACCTGCTGCGTCAGCGGCCAACAACATACTGTATGCAACACCGGGATCACCATGACCCAATGCGATTGCGAATGCTGGCATTTGCGCTTGATAGGCATTGCCAATAAAGAATGATGCAAACCCTGACAACAAAATCATCGCCATACTAGTTCGATCGCGTGCAATTACTTGCAATGTATGCACTACATCAATGAAGCCGCGCATTGGTTTAAGTGTTGGTTGGCCACCACGACGGAATCGCGGACCATAAGGTGCCTTCCATAACCACAAGAGCATGGGTAAATAAATCATCATGTTCATAAACATCGCATGTGCGGGCGATACGAGTAGCATCAGTGCACTTCCTACTGCTGGCCCTAACATAGTGCCAATGTAACGCGCCGATGCATTGCTTCGCACTGCACTTTGCAATTGCGGCGCGCCTACTATGTCATGCAACAACACCTGTGCAGGGGCGCTCCAAAACACACCAGCGATACCATGGATGATTAACAACACGACGGCATGCCACATTTGTAAGCTATGGGTTGTAAACAATATTCCCCACATCAGTGAGACGCACATAAACAACATCATGCCAAACTGAATCATACGACGCGGATCAAATCTGTCAGTCAAATGGCCAACTGGAAATGCAAACAATAAGTAGGGTAACCAGTGTGCAATCACGGCAACACCGCCAAGTGCGGGTGAATGAAATGTATCGTTAAGCACCCAATAGCTAATAACATGTTCCATGTTGTCGGCCAGCATTGCAGTCGCGTTGCCGATGAAGAACATGCGAAAACCAGGATGACGAAGTGCAGCGAAAGATTGTGACACGATAATATTTTCTACTTCTGACAGCTTGGGCAATAATAAGTCGATCTTTGACCTTGTGTAATCTGAACGATTAATGCTTTGCATTTACGACACGGCTCACCAGCGCGCTCATACACAAATAATTTTTGTTTAAAGTATCCAGATTCGCCATTCGCATTCACATAGTCGCGCAAGGTGGTGCCACCTTGTTTAATGGCCGCGCTTAATACTTTCTTAATTGATTTGACGAGCTTCGCCAATTCATCGCGCTTGATTCTTCCGGCGGCTCTTCGCGTACGAACGCCAGCATGAAACAACGCTTCACTGGCGTAAATATTACCGACACCAACTACGATGTTAGCGTTCATGATGAACTGCTTGATCGATACCTTGCGGTTCTTTGCCTGAGTAACCAGATACTCAACATCAAACTCATCGCTTAACGGTTCGGGCCCGAGATTTTTGAGTAGTTGATGCTGCAGTGGATCGTCGGTCCAAATCGCGCAACCAAAGCGTCTTGGATCATTGAAGCGCAACAGTTTGTCATTATCGAGAATGACATCGACATGATCATGTGGTCGCGGTGGAACATGTGCTGGCAAAATGCGCAGGCTACCTGACATACCGAGATGCCAAATCACACTGCCTGTTTGCAATTGAATCAACAGATACTTACCGCGACGTTGCACATCTTTAATCCCTTGCCCGATCAGCCGCGCAGTAAAATCCGCAGCGATTGGCCAGCGTAAACTATGATTCCGGACAACAACGTTTACGATGTGTTGATTTTGCAGCGCTGGTAAAATGCCACGCCACGTGGTTTCGACTTCAGGAAGTTCTGGCATGTAAGCTCCGAATTACGCATTGTGCCCGACACAATGTGAAATGTTACGCAAAATATAGGAATTGGTCGTCTTGTAATCGAGCTTGCGACCCGCAATTCAAGTCATTGTCAAGACCACCGTCATACTTTCTGAGTATGCGGGGCATAACTTATTTGTATAGGGCCTGCCTGTTCGCTATAGTCGCTGTCCATCGTGTCCTTGTCCCGGGACGCCTTTGTTGGAGAATTTTGTGAATTTAGATTTTCTTTATGGGTATTTGAATCTCAGCTTCTGGGGTTACGTAATAGCAACCCTTATCATGGTTCAAGTCAGTATCTTTTGTGTAACCGTCTATTTGCATCGAGACGCAGCACATCGCAGTGTCGATTTGCATCCAGTTGTGCGGCACTTTGCCCGCTTATGGATCTGGATGTCATCCAGCATGTTGACCAAGGAATGGGTCGCGGTACATCGCAAACATCATGCACGCTGTGAAACAGTGGATGATCCTCATAGCCCAGTTATCTTTGGTATCAAAAAAGTGCTTCTCGAAGGTGCCGAACTGTATCAAGTGCAAGCACGCAATGCCGAGACCTTGGAAAAATTTGGTCGCGGCACGCCTGATGACTGGATTGAAAGAAATCTTTATTCGCGTCATCGCAACTGGGGCATCCTTGCAATGATCATGTTGGACGTATTTTTCTTTGGTGTTCCTGCCATCATCATTATTTCAATTCAAATGTTGACCTTCCCAGTGTTGGCGGCAGGTGTCATCAATGGATTGGGGCATTACTTTGGTTATCGTAACTATGAGTGCCCAGATGCATCTACCAATGTAACGCCATGGGGCTTAATTGTTGGTGGAGAAGAATTGCATAACAATCATCATGCTTTCCCAAGTTCAGCAAAATTTTCAGTGCGTCCCTGGGAAGTGGATGCGGGCTGGGGTGTCATTCGCTTGTTGTCGTTCTTTGGTTTAGCCAAAGTCGCACGCATTGCACCAACGCCAGTACGTGTTGAAGGCAAGCATGTAGACATTGAGACAGTACGTGCAGTGATCGTTAATCGCATGCATGTGGTGCGTGATTACACTCGTACGGTAATGTTACCGGTGCTGCGCACTGAATTGGCAGTTGCTGGCAATAAGCTTGGTCAAGGTATTCGCAAATTGCTAGTGCGCGAAAGCTCATTGTTGGATGAACAAGCAAAGTCGCTTCTAGCTCACGCGCTGGAGCAAAATAAGGCACTTAAAACCGTGCATGAATTTCGCGCCAAGCTGCAAGTCATGTGGAACGGCAGCAACATGAGCAATGAGACATTATTACAGCACTTGCGTGAATGGATTGCACAAGCCGAAGCCAGTGGCATCAAAGCATTGCAAGACTTTGCCGCCGCACTTCGCGGCTACACGCTGCAACCTGTGCTGGTTCGTGGCTAGTAAATCTTTCATCTTTCATCTATAGAAACAAACAAGCCCGCAGATGCGGG
>JAICKZ010000155.1 GCA_025927665.1 Steroidobacteraceae bacterium
GGAGAAGTTACCATGCGACATATTGATTCCTGATCATCCGGACTTTGTTGACATTCAAGGCAAGGCTGCTCGATTGAAAGCGGGTGCAACGGACAATCCATTTATCGACAATCAGGCTTGTCGCAACTATGCAATTGCTGCTGCAGAGAAGTTAAAAAGCCGCTTGTGGACTGAGTAACAATAACGCAGTAGCTAGGCTGGCGGGATCACCAGCCTATTACTTCTAGCGGTATTATTCGAAGCGAGCTGTATATAAATCTGTCGTGCCAAGACTGCCTAACTGCCACCATGCAGCAACGGCGCTGCCACTTGGCTCAAGAAAGAAATCATCAAGCTGCGCGCCTAAGCGAGGATTATTATCTATGGCCCCGGCACTGGCCCAACCTGTACTAGCTCGATAACGTTTTGCAAAAACTCTGTTTTCACCATTACGTTGCTGTGTCCACACCACCAATGCATTGCCACTAATATCTGCGACAATATGCGGATCAGTGCCTGCATTCTCATCATTTGGAAGCAGTGGATGTGTCCAGGTCCATGCATTATTAGCCGGTATGAAATTTTTTACACCATTTACAAATGCAGCGAATGCCCGGTCATCATCCAACAATACCAATTGCGACGGAGAAACTTTCACCGTTGCATCGATCAACATTGGCTTACTCCAATGACCTGATATATCAGCTCGAGCGAATTTTAAGCCGATATCGTCGGTCCACATCAAGAATGCTTCGCCACGAGGATTAACGGCAAGCGCCTGATGACCGGTGGTGTTCATCGTTGATTCAGTGTCGATGATTTGCGGTACGTTCCAGCCGGTAGCAAGTGTGTAATGGCTGACTAGTAAGTTGGGAGTTGGAAAGTGGAGATCTGCAAGCGCTGACCATGTCGCATAGGCATCACCTGCATCATCTACCTGAATATCAATTTTTCCTGCAAGAAATGCGATAGAGTCATCTAGATGTACAGGCTTGCTCCATCCCGCTGTTCTGGTATATCGATTAACTACGATGCTTTGTAATGAATGAAGTGCACAGCAATCGTATTCCTGCCACAGTGCAAATGCATTGCCGGCTTTATCGAACACTAAATGAGTGTTGGTTGCACTGCGCTTAGCATAGCCGTCAATGATTTGCGGCGTGCCCCAACCAGAACCAAAACTACTTCCGACGACGAAGCGACTTGCCCACAGATGTAATGGCTGAGTGGTGGGTTCAAGAACAGGAGAAATAGTTGCAACCCATGTTACAAAGGCATTGCCATCGTTATCAACCGTTACATTTATTTCGCCAACTCGATCCAGTGGGTGTGGATCAGTAGGGTCGGGACTGATCCTACTATAACTAGCAATAAGAGTAGGCTCAGTCGGGGTTGTACCTGGGACTTGACGAATTGCCCAAATATCTTCTTCGCTATCGCTGAATTGTTGCACCCAGGCAATGAAGCGAATTCCTTTAGCGTTCGTTGCACTTGCGTGAACTCCAGAAACCGGTGCAGATATCGTCTGAGCAACTAGTTGTGGTGTTTGCCAAGTTGCATCGCGAGTTTTAAAAGTAATTGCAATCGGCGCGGCGAGTTGATCACCATTGCTTCCCATCACTGATGAGATATTCAACGTGTAATTGGTCCAGGGAAGTAGGGGCGTGGAAGGTTGTACTGAAATGACTGCATCGGAAACACTTAACGCTACTTTTTGAGTACCCGCAGCACTCTGCAACGTAACGGTGCTTGTGTTAACCGATGTTTTTGCAAGCGCTGTTGAAAACTCTAAGGTGACGGTATTGGTTCGCGATATGTCAGTGGCATTGTTGCTTGGAACACTGCTAACTAACATTAGTGTCTCAGCGTGCGTTATCGCCGCGAAGCAAAATGCACATAAGATTACAAAGATGGGTAATGTTCTCGTCTTAGATATCAACATGACAACCTCCTCAAAAAATCAATATTTCGTTTCAAAAAATTGTGCATTCACTTTTACTTCAGTTATCTTCGCCAACCTCTAACGAAATACTTACGATCATAAAATCACTCGAAAGATCGCTATAAACAAGTTACTGAAGAAGTATTACTCAAAGTGTGCTGCTTGAATATCAACTGTGCCCACATCATTACTTTGCCCCCATGCAGCAACCACACTGCCACTAGGTTCAAGAAACAATTCCTCAAGCTGTTCGACTGACGTATTGCCGCTGTCGATTGGTAGGGAACTGAACCAGCCTCTATCAGCACGATAACGCTTCGCGTAAATTCTATTTACACCGCCGTTATTTTGCGTCCATGCGACTAACGCGTTGCCAGTGAGGTCAACAACAAGACGTGGATCGCTGCTCGCGTTTTGATCGGTCAACAATGGATGTGTCCAACTCCATAGACCGTTGCGAGGCGTGTATATCTTGACGCCATTTATAAAGGCTGCAAATGCTTCGCCGCTGTCAAGCAATACTACTTGCGATGGAGAGATCGTTACGCTTGAATCAATGAGCACGGGCTTGCTCCATCTGCCCAATTCATCAGTATGTGCAAATTTCAATCCGCTGTCGTCAGCCCACATCAATAAGGCGTCCCCGCGAGGATTGACAGCAAGTGCTTGATAGCCCGTACTGTTCATCGTTGATTCGGTGGCGATCAGCTGCCGTGGAGTCCAGACGAAGCCACTCATTGTTGCCTTGTAGTAGCTGATAAATAATTTTGGTACGGGATAGTGCAGGTCTTCGAGCGTTGTCCAGGTAGCGTAGGCATTGCCAGCATTGTCCAACTGAATATCGATTTTTCCTCCCACGAAAAAAGAATCGAAAGAACCCGCGCCATCGAGATAAATGGGATCGCCCCATCCGCCTGCCTGGGTATAATGCGTAGCGACGATACTTTGCTGTGAATGGATTCCACAGCAATCAAACTCTTGCCAAAGTGCAAACGCATTACCAGTGTGGTCGAACACTAAATGTAAGTTGGTAGCACTATGTTTGGAATAACCATCAATGATTTGCGGCGTGCCCCAGCCCGATCCCCACCCACTTCCTGTTACGAAACGGGTCGCCCAAAGATGCCATGCGGGTGGAAAATTATAATTTGGAGGTGGATCTAAAAGCGGATAATTCTGGATGACCCATGTCGTAAATGCATTGCCGTCTTCATCCACGAACACGTTCAATTCAGAAATATAGTTTTCGGGATAACTTGCAATACGCTCAAAGCTTGCGATACGCACAGCAGTCGATACCACGCCGGGTACATAACGAATCGCCCAGATATCATCACCGGTATTAGCGTCGTTTGCCTGTAACCAGGCGACGAAGCGAACACCTTTCGCATTGGTAGCAGTAACCTGATTCCATTGAGTAGAGGTTAATCGATCGATCACTTGCGGCGCTTGCCAGCTTGCGTCAAGAGTTTTAAAGCTGATAGAGATAGGTGCCGCGAGTTGCTCACCAGCCGTACTCATAACTGATGAAACATTCAACGTGTAGTTAGTCCATGGTAGTAATAGTGTAGAGGGCCGCACCGATACCATCGTGCCGGTGGTACTCAATGATATTTTTTGATTTCCTGCCGCGCTTTGCAATGTGATGGTACCGGCATTCACTGATCTTGCGTTCAATGTAGTAGAGAATTGCAAATTGATGCTGCCAGTTCGTGACACATCAATGGCATTGTTGATTGGCACACTGCTAACTAACTCTAATGTCGCAGCATGCGCCAATGTCCCAAAGGCGAATGCGTAGACCGCTGCAAGCATGAACAGCGTTCTTACCTTAGTTACCAACATGGCGATCTCCATCAATATTTTGTTTTAAAGCGATGTATGAATCGTGAACTAAAATCAGAATCTACTTACGTAATAGCGAGAATCTTAGACTGTAGTTGCGACCAGACTTTCTTGTTCGCTTGTAAGCGACATCTGACCTCAAACTGTTTTAAGGCATGACCGATTGGCGAAGCAAAGCCGTTTATGACTCTGTCAAAATATCTAGCTCCGCAAATATAAAAATTCCAGAGTTTTATGCAGGTTAAAGACCTTAAACTTATTATCCCGATATAATGAAGTACCTAGGTCCACTTAAAAACTCACTAGATGCCAAATCTCCGATCAATCCTGTATCAAACTATCGGTTTGACGTTGCTATTGACCGTGTCATCTCTTGATGCAAGTGCACAAGGCGATGGACTCGCAGAAAGTTATAAATTCTTGGTGAGTGATCGTGCGCAAGGCGGCGTGCTTTACAAAGCAACAGCAGGAAAATTGCAAGGATTATCGCTGCCTTTAAGTTACGTTGATTCGTCTGAATACTGGGGCGAGTATGTTTGTCGTCAACAGCATAGTGAATGCGCGGTGATGGATGTGTATAACATGTTTACTTATACTCTGACACCACAGCAAAATAGCGCGGGTAAATTGCAAACCGAGCGCGTTAACGTTCATAGTGGCACCAACATTTATGATGCGGCTACATGGCAGATCGCGGTGGTCCTGGGGCAAACCATTAATCATTTCATCAGTAACAATAATGAAGATGCCTATACGCTTGCAAATAACCAGAATAAGTTGCTCAAAGTAAGTTATAGCGGGAATGCACCTGATCCAGTTCAAGATACGAATCGCGCCACGTCCAAAGGCAGTAACTTCATCTACAACCATCATCTCCTTAGCAGTGGTGAACAAGCCTATTCGTTCCGGATGATTCCACGCAGTTGGATAACGGACGATCCTTTCAAGAACACTCAATATGAATCATTGATCACCATGACAGAATTGCCGAAGAATGCGCCGGCCTTCCAACGAGGAAACGTTACATGGACAGACTGGAAACCACTTACCGGTGAAAATGCATGGGCTTTTTTGCTGGGTCCCTTGCATGCGGCCTATATTCATTTCATCGAAAGTGAACGTCAGCAATATATTCCATTTGATGACTTGTCTGTACAGAATGCGTTGGCGATACTTCCTACATTTGCAGCAATGCAATCATCCCTTGGCGGTGTGTACTACGCTCCCGCTGGTACGATTGGAAATCAAGAAGATCAACTCGTCAACCCGCATCAAGTCTCGATCGAAAATAATGCTTCACTGTATGCTGGACTGAGAGTCTTGGAATCCACATTACGTGCTGAGTTCAAATACGAGAAAGAGTTAAACGGTGCAAGCAAAACAAAGATCAATGCAGCACTTGATATCATTAGAATTATGATTGATGGTGGCCAAGTCGCGCAAAACAATGCAACAGTAGGACTACTGAGCTTCTTTCGAAATCAAGCATGGCGTAATAATGAATTTGTACAAGGTGGATTAGCAAATGAGGCCAGCAGTCAGAATGCTTGGATTCCAACTACTAAACCAAGAGCAATTGATGCCAATACATGGAGCATTGCCGCTCTCGGTGCCGCACGAATTGATCAATGGTTTGGCTTTGGAGCGTCATTCAATAACTGGCAACAAATAAAAAGATGGGGTGGTTACGGTGTCAATAAAAAATTGTGGGGTGTAGGATATTCCGACGAAGACGGCAATGGAATGAATAATGATGGTACCTATCGACAAGGAATTTTGTCAGCAGAATGGACGGCCGGAGCAATCAACATGGTTCGTAGTTTGATCAATTATTACGAACATATCTCGATTGATTCTACCAACTATCATCATTCTCAAACTTATGTGCGCAGCCTTAAGGAAGATGAAAGCGCTATGTTCCAAGCATTACAAACATTGCGCATCGATAACTATGATGAAACAAATTTTCCAGGGAAGCCGCATTCGTACAATCATTTGATTCGTCAATCCTCAAAGCCGTATTTATACGCAAGCAAGCGCTACTTAATTCCTTTCGGTTGGTATTCCAATCCATTACCAAGTACGTGTGCGACGGCATGGATGATAATGGTTACAGATCGATATGATCCATTTGTATATGGCGGCAAATCACTGACACGTTAATCTTCAATAAAACAACTGACTTCAGAAATGGAATTTCTCATAATGAATGAAGAAGAGGAACCTAAATTGCCGATCAATTCTGATTGCAGTTGCTAGGCAGAAACCGAGCTATCTCATATAGGTAGATCATTGTTAGGCTGAGGAGGGTCTTAATCACAACAAGAGGAGAGTTCACATGATTTATACATCTGGTCGCATCATGCGAGTATGTCTGGTGTTTGCTTGTCTTTTGGGTGGCGCGCACACTACGCTGGCACAGGAAGTCAGTTGGAGCACACTAAGTCGTTATCAAATGTACATTGTTCCTTGGATTAGTCAGGGCACCACAGTTGGGGTACAAGTTTATTACAGTGTTGGCGCGCTTCAGGATACGGGTGGTCCTTCTGGCTATGCGGCAGTGTGTGTAGGTGATAATTCCGGTACTAGTCCTTGTGTTAATCCTACGTCGCATGTGTGGGTGCGTACCGCACTTCCCTCGGTCGGTTCATGGGTAGTGCAGAACATACCGGTTAATTGTGCAGCCAACTTGCTTGCCGATGTGCAAGTGCTGCAGCCCTATGTGGCCTTTCCATCTAGTCTATACTTTGCCCCGTGGGGAACCTCTCCGTATCAAGGTGCAAAATTATTCTACAGTGGTAGTGCGGATACGGTGATGCAACAAATAGTTGGTTGTAGCGAAGTTGCTCGCTAAGCCATCGATAGATGCATTCGAGAGAGTGCATCTATTTGCAATTTTTTGAGCGATGCAATGATAATAATATAAAATGTATTAATTACTCATCGGCAATGGTTATTGAAGGAAACTATTGAAGATGATTTATCGTAATTGGCTATCCTTGCTGCCTCTGCGATTGTAACTACTAAACGATTGTGCTTCACGATCGTGTTGCTCCTGACAAGCCACGCACAACCTCACGCCGGGCATGGCTTGGCGACGAGCTTCAGGAATATCGGCATGGCACTCTTCACAAAACATAAGTGATGGACCCAAAGGCAACTTATTTTTAGCACGCATCACGGCATCATTTATCGTTGCATCAATCTGATCCTGCACTGCGCCGTCACTTGCCCAACCGGTTGCCATGATCTTCTCCCATCAATTTTCGTAACAAAATTCTAACGTAGTTGGTGCTGAGAGGAATCGGCTCATTGGCTTATGTAGAATGAGCATTGTCTGACAAATGCGACGATTGATATCGCCTTTTAACCTAGGAGATATTGATGAGCATCACGCGTGTATATTTTTAGTCTTACTATTAAGCAAAAACAGCATGAAATTCATTGCGGCACAAGTTCCTCAGCTCATACGATAACTAGGCAGACAAATATTTTATGATTACTTCGGGATTTCGACCAATTGCCCATATCGTATGCATATTAGTAGCGGCCTTGTTTGTCACGGCTTGTTCCGGCGGCGGTACTGCTAACTCGTCATCAAGTACGGCCGGAGGTAATGATAATAAATCATCAGCCGTTTCTTCAGAACTATCCAGCATCTCTTCAAGCAGCGTTGTCAGCGTTTCATCTTCAATGTCAAGTGTAAGCAGTGTAGCAAATAGCACTAGCACTGCGTCATCGAGCAGTACGTCGATGACGTCAGTTGCTTCTTCATCTAGTCAAACATCAAGTGTCTCATCGTCGAGCAGCAAATCATCAATGTCGACATCTTCGTCTTCCAGTCAAGTATCAAGTAGTTCAAGCAGTTCTTCGAGTAGTAAGTCATCTACTTCAAGTGCCTCTTCAAGCAGTTCGGCAAGCTCGTCTAGTTCTTCATCTTCATCGGCAACTTATTTCACGACTTTTTCGCTCACCGAAAACCCCATCTCTGAGCAAGGTCA
>JAICKZ010000051.1 GCA_025927665.1 Steroidobacteraceae bacterium
GAGAACGGTACTGGAAAAGAACTGGTAGCACGGGAGATTCATCATCAATCACAACGTTCTAGTGAGGTTTTTTTGCGCGTAGACCTGGGTTCGATTTCGCCGCAATTATTTGAGAGCGAACTGTTTGGGCATAGCCGCGGAGCTTTCACCGATGCCAAGCAGAATCGTACTGGTTATTTTCGTGCTGCGACGGCCGGTACATTGTTTCTGGACGAAATCGGCAACGTGCCGCTTTATTTACAAAGTAAATTGCTTACCGCACTTGAGCGTCGCGAGGTCATCCCAGTTGGAAGCGAAAAGCCCGAGCCGATCGATGTAAGATTAATCTGTGCCACCAATCTTTCTTCAACACAGCTGGCAGACGAGAACCGTTTCCGCAAGGACTTGCTTTATCGAATCAATACTGTCGAAATCAATTTGCCGCCATTACGTCAGCGCAAGGAAGACATTCCTCTACTACTTGAGCACTTCACTGCATTCTATTGCCGCAAGTACAATTTCCCAATGAAGCGATTTGCGCCATCTTTAATTGACAGATTGATGGAATGGTATTGGCCGGGCAACATTCGCGAGTTACGACACGCCGTCGAACGCGCTGTTGTGTTGGGTGAAGGTGCATTACTGACCACATCTGACTTCCCGCTCACGGAAGAAAAAATAGCGGCACGCAATGAGAGCAACGCCGACATTTCGCGCCTCGATACAGTTGAGAAGGCTGCCATTATCAATGCATTGGCACGCCACAATAATAATGTCAGCAGAGCTGCTGATGCGCTTGGCTTGACGCGCGCGTCACTTTACCGACGCATGGAAAAGTATGGCCTTTAGCCGCTTTCAAACAGGTGTCTTGCTACGTATGGCGGCACTGTGTGGTTCAATGGCGGTACTCGCATGGACTGCTACGCAAACACACTGGTATGTGACAATCGTCGTGCTTGGTGTGATAGTGGTGTTTCAGGCTATGTTTCTTCTGAGATACGTTACTTACACCAGCCATGAAATTGCTCGCTTTCTCGATACCATCGCTTTTGACGATGCGACTGCAAATTTCACATCTTTGGCCGACGCGGGGTTTACCGAGTTGGCGAATGCCATGAATCGCGTTCTAGAACGCTTGCGTATGGGACGGCTGGAACGTGAAGAGCAGTCTCATTATTTTCAATCATTGATCTCGCATGTACCGATCACACTAATCTCGGTAGGTGACGATGCATCGGTACAACTACTGAATCATGCGGCGCGACATCTGTTCGATGGCACTTGCAACAATGTTGCTCAGCTTTCCATTTTTGGTGAACAATTTGCATCAGGCATTGAGCAGCTTACGCCTGGAGTGACAGCGATCCTGCGAATGAACCGTTCATCAGGTGCGCTGCAGCTAAAAGCAGCAGCAACAGACATACGCATCAATGGAAAACGACAGAGATTGATCTCTCTGCAGAACATCGAAAGTGAATTGTCTGCGCAAGAATTAGCAGCTTGGCAGTCCGTCATCCGGGTAATGACACATGAAGTGATGAACTCGCTGACACCAATCTCTTCTCTTGCATTGACAGTACAGAATTTAGTCGCAGATGTTATTGCGAAATCGCCGAATGACGAATCAGATCACGCTACATTTCACGATATTCAGGAAGCTCTGGAAACCTTGACTCGCCGCAGCCAAGGTTTGTTGCACTTCGTACAGAACCATCGTCGATTGACAAAGCCATTGTTGGCGAAAATTGAAGCAGTATCTGCACGCCGAGTCTTTGCTCGGCTTCTGCGACTGCTGGCTGAAGAATTGAAGAACCGAAATATCGTGCTTGAGACAATCGTTACACCTGAGACACTCGAACTATCTGTGGATGTCGAACTACTGGATCAAGCCCTGATCAATATGATGCGCAACGCTGTCGAAGCTCTGAAAGACACTCCGCAAGCTCGTATTACGCTTACCGCTTTTGGAGATGAAGCGGGGCGTGCGGTAGTGGCTGTCGCAGACAATGGTCCAGGTATTCCAATTGATCAGAGAGAAAAAGTCTTTATTCCGTTCTATACAACCAAACGTCAAGGAAGTGGCGTGGGAATGACGCTGGTACGGCAAATCGCCATGGTTCACAATGCATCTGTACGCATTTCCGAAACACCCGGCGGCGGTGCCACCATTAGCTTGGTCTTTTGAAACCGAGTGTATTTCACAGCTAACTAGCGTTGAAGTCGACGTCTGCTTTCAAGCTCTTGCCGTGCATTATTGGCCAATACCAACTTCTGCTTTGGACACATTTCTATCGTTGGGCCAGCTACGACTCTCATGCGCACGACGTTTATGCAATGACTTAAGTTGGTTGCATGACACTGCGTTATGCGGCACAGTGAGTATCGTCAACTTAGGGCATTGGTATGAATACTTTGCACGCTTTTAATTTTCGCAAATGGATCGATGAACATCGCGATCAGCTCAAGCCGCCCGTGGGCAATAAGCTTGTATTTCAAGATTCGCAATTCATCATCATGGTTGTTGGCGGTCCTAATTCGCGTACTGATTATCACATCGATCCCAGTGAAGAATTTTTTTATCAGCTTGAAGGCGCCATGGTGCTTAAAACCATCCAAGCAGGAAAGCCGATTGATGTACCCATTGGTGAAGGTGAGATATTGTTACTTCCGGCCAATGTGCCGCACTCACCGCGACGTCCGGCAAATACTATTGGCTTGGTGATTGAACGTGTTCGCAAGCCCGATGAGAAGGAGGGCTTTATGTGGGTATGCGAAAACTGTGGTAACAAATTGTATGAAGAGTTTCTGCATGTCACCAATATTGAAACTCGGCTAAAAGAAGTATTGGATAGATTTTATGACAATGTAAGTCATCGCACTTGCAAGCAATGCGGCATCGTCATGAAAAATCCGGTGTGACGAACTGATGAGTCTCATTGCTTTTCATCATGATGGACTGATTTATCACGCCGACATGTCGCATGCGATTGACTTATCCATTGCAGTCAACTTCGACGCACATTCGATACAGGCATTTGGTGCACCACCGGCCAATGCAAGTCCACTCGTTGTTGACGACTTCATCGGTGATGTGAACCGTGGTGGAAGTTGTAATTGCGATACCTACACGCTGACTCCGCATTGCAATGGCACCCATACTGAGTGCGTAGGTCATATCACTCGTGAAGTAATGACCGTAAACAGCGTTGCACCGACGTCATTGTTATTTGCATCGATCATCTCGATCACACCAGAAATAACCGTCACTTCTTTTTCCAGCAATGATATGGTCATTACACGAACATTGTTGCGACAAAAGTTGGCCAGTTCTCAACGCTATAATGCCGTCGTGATTCGCACGCTGCCCAATGGAAATAAGATGAATACTAATTATAACGCCCAGCCTTGCGCGTACTTCAGTGAAGATGCATTAGCATGGCTTGCAAATATCGGTGTCGATCATCTATTGGTGGATCTACCATCGGTTGATCGTATACAGGATAATGGCTTATTGCTGGCACATCGTGCGTTCTGGGGAATGCCGCATCGCTCCACTACCCTATCAGAAGCAACTCGTTCACATGCCACCATCACTGAATTGATTCATGTACCTGATGAAGTGCCCGATGGTGAGTACTTACTCAATCTACAAGTGGCACCCTTAATGGCCGATGCTGCCCCCAGTCGACCCTTGCTATATCCTTTTGTGAATGTAGACAAAATCTCATGACGGCGTATCACTTCACTACCGATATACAAACTGCGCAGACACTCGACGCCAATGATCCACTTGCGTCTTTTCGCAATGAATTTCATTTTCCACACAATGCGGAAGGCCGAACACAAATTTATTTATGTGGTCATTCGTTGGGTTTGCAGCCAAAACGCGCAGCAATGTTGATCAATGAGGAATTACATCATTGGCAACAACATGGTGTTGAAGCTCACTTTCAGGGCGAGCGTCCCTGGTTTTCTTATCATGAGCTGTTAACCGATGGCCTTGCAGAATTGGTCGGCGCGTTGCCTTTAGAAGTGATTGCCATGAATTCGCTTGGCGTTAACTTACATTTGTTACTGATCAGTTTTTATAGACCGACGCAACAACGCTTCAAAATATTGATCGAGCGTAATGCCTTCCCTTCGGATCGTTATATCGTCACCTCACAATTGCGCCTGCATGGATTTGACCCAGCCACCTCACTTATTGAAGTCTCCGCACGCGAAGGTGAAGATACCTTACGCACTGAAGATATTCTTGAAGTACTGCAATGCGAAGGTGAAGCCATCGCGACCGTGCTATTGCCGGGTGTGCAGTATTTAACAGGCGAGCTATTGGATATCAAAGCCATTATCCATGGCGCACATCAACAAGGATGCACAGTGGGATTCGACTTGGCGCATGCGATTGGCAATGTGCCCTTGCAGTTGCATGCATGGAATGTCGATTTTGCAGTGTGGTGTAGTTATAAATATTTGAACAGTGGACCGGGTTCTATTGGCGGCTGTTTTGTGCATGAACGCCATGCCATGAACGATGATCTGCCGCGTCTAGCGGGATGGTGGGGCCATGATAAAGAGTCTCGCTTTGCCATGCCGAATGATTTCAAACCCATTCCCGGCGCGCAAGGTTGGCAAATATCCAATCCACCGATTTTTACCTGTGCGCCATTGATTGCTTCATTGGAGTTATTTCACGAAGCAGGGTTTGCTCAGTTGAGAACAAAATCGTTGCAGTTAACGGCTTATCTTCGCTTCTTATTACAGGAATTATTATCTAACAAGATCACTGTCATCACACCGCAACGCGATGAAGGTCATGGATGTCAGTTATCGTTGCGCATTGCTGCGCCGGTTGATCAAGCCAAAGCAGTTCATCAAAATCTGTTGGATCGAGGCTTTATCACCGACTGGCGTGAACCCGATATCATTCGTGTCGCACCGGTGCCTTTATACAATCGTTACATTGATGTATGGCAATTTGCCCAAGCACTGCATGAGTGTTTGCTATGACCACAGCGGGCCAAGCAACGATCACCATTATTGGCGGTGGTCCTTCAGGCGCATTGATGACCATACTGTTAGCACGCCGAGGAATTTCAGTTAATCTGATCGAACGTCGAGCAGATTTAAGAAATCATTCCGCGCGTGCTGGTCGATCCATCAATCTGGCACTTGCCGCTCGTGGACTGCATGCATTGAAACTCGCTGGTCTTGAAGCAGAGATACAGTCGTTATTGATTCCGATGTCAGGCCGTATGTTGCATGACCTTGAAGGAAAAACTCAATTCGCCAGTTATGGACAGCGTACACACGAGGCGATCTATTCGGTATCACGCACTGCCCTCACCCAGTTGCTACTCAATCATGCAAGCAACTATGCGCATGTAAATATTAGTTTTGAAACTGCATGTTCTGATGTAGATTTTTCACGACGAACACTAACATTAACGCAGCGTGACGCTTCGATCTCGAAATGTAATTACGAGTATTTAATTGGGGCAGATGGTTATCATTCGAATGTGCGTAAGTGCCTGCTACAATCGACAAACACTGTAGTTAGTGATGATTTATTGCCGCATGGATATAAGGAACTGACAATACCACCCAACATGCACGACCAACATCAAATGCATGCTAATGCATTGCACATCTGGCCACGCGGCGGATTCATGTTGATTGCGCTGCCCAATCTCGATGGCTCGTTCACTGTAACGCTATTTCTACCATTTGAAAGCTACGACAGTACCATTCCAAGTTTTGCTACATTGCATAGCGCTTCAGACGTTAAAAAATTTTTCTCCCATTATTTTCCTGATGCAATGGCAGTAATGCCTGATATCGAAACGGAATTTTTTTCCCATCCAACTGGCAAGATGCACACTATTTGCTCGCCCATATGGACTGATAACCGCACCACCGTATTGATTGGCGATGCTGCGCACGCCATGGTGCCCTTTCACGGTCAGGGCATGAACTGCGCATTCGAAGACTGTATTGAACTGGATCATCTGTTACAGACACAGCCTTTCACTGCAGCATCTATGGAATTCGAGCGACTGCGTAAACCTAATGCCAACGCTATTACTCAGATGGCATTGGAAAATTACATTGAAATGCGTGATACGGTGCGTCAATCCAAATTTCAGTTACAAAAAGAATTGTCATTTGAGTTAGAACGCAGGTTTCCTAATCAATTTATTCCACGTTATTCGATGGTGATGTTTCATCACAACATTCCTTACGCGGTTGCCTATGAGCGTGGCAAGATACAGGCACAAATATTGGATGAGTTGACGAGTAACGTTCCGAAGTTGGAAAAAGTGGATATAGAGTTGGCGACTCAACGTATTCATGCACTATTACCATCATTGACTCAATCTGTGTAAGGCAGCATATCCTGCTTCATGCAGTACAAGATGATGTGGCCATGCCACTGCATTAGCAGTTTCTTCCCGCGTAATTTTCCATGAGTTAACGAAATCTTGGCTACAAAAAATACAAAGTCATAAAAAACGCCGTGATGGTCAGCACAATGGTATAGGGCAAGGCCATCCATAACATACGGCCATAAGATAAGCGTATCAGTGGCGCCAAGGCAGAAGTCAGTAAGAACAAGAACGCTGCCTGACCATTGGGAGTTGCAATACTCACGATGTTGGTACCCACATTAATCGCAACTGCCAGCTGCTCGAAATTTTTCTGATCGATGATGCCCTCAAGCAGTGAAGCTTTAACGCCAGAAATATAGATGGTGGCAACAAATACATTATCACTCACCGCAGATAACAATCCTGTGGCGATAAACATCATTGCCAATTGTATTTTGCCAGTCAGTGCCAATACCCATTGTGTGAAAGGTTCAAACAAATGTTGATCGTGAATAACGGCGACGATGGCAAAGAACACCACCAATAGTGTCGTGAATGGCAGTGATACTTCAAAGGCTTTACCAATTCGATGTTCGTCGTTAATGCCATTGAAAGTCGTCGTCAATACAATGATCAATAGACCGATCAGTCCGACTTCTGCCCAGTGCATGGTCAATGCAAATACCATCATCATTGCCACGATTGCCTGAATAACAATTTGCGCCCGTTCTCGCGCACCGCGACGTGATGTCATTATTGCCGCGTGTTCATTCAGCACTTGATAAACGCGACTTGGTAATTCCGCACCGTAACCAAATAACTTGAAGCGTTCAATCAAAACACACGTCAACGTACCCATGATCAATATTGGTATTGATAGCGGGGCAATTTTTAAAAAAAACTGCACAAAATTCCAATCGGCTTGCTTGGCGATCAATAAATTCTGCGGCTCACCCACCATGGTCATGACACCGCCCAATGCAGTGCCTATCGCCGCGTGCATCACGAGTCCGCGCAAAAAACCACGGAAAGCATCCAAATCATCATGATGTAAATACTGAACATCATGATCGGTGGTGAAATCGTGATCTGAGCTGGACCCATTCGTCGCATGCAATTTGCCACAAGCCGCCTGATGATAAATTGAATAAAAGCCCATTGCTGCGGTCATCACCACTGCAATGACCGTTAACGCATCCAAGAAGGCAGACAACAATGCGGACAGCAGGCATATCAACACTGATAACACCAAGTGACTGCGTACTCTTAATAACAACGTTGTAAACAATATCTGCAATAACTCTCGCAAAAAATAAATGGCAGTGACCATGAAGATCATCAGCAGAATAACCGGCATGCCTGTAATTACTTCGTTATAAATAGATCTGGCATTCGTAAGCTGCAGTAGCACTGCTTGAATTGCTATCAAACCACCAGGCTGTAATGGATAACATTTCAACGCCATGGCCAGCGTGCCAATAAATTCGGCCAATACCAACCAGCTCGCGGCCATGCCGCCTGCGATATGAAAAACAATAAAATTGATGATCAAACAAGCAATGACCGCCCATTTGTACCAGAGCGGCGAGTGACCGAGAAAATTTCGCCAGAAAGCAATGGGAAGTGAATTGTTCATGAGGCGCCGTACACGCAAAGAGCTTCAGCTCCAACTATAACTCTAAACTTTGTCAAGCAAGAGATCATTCATACTACGCTACACGTGTTTACTCACTGTCGCTATCAAGCGATTCGTGATCGAATTGTTGCTCATCTTCCGGATAGATATCGAGTTGCAGCTCTATTCGCAGTGATGCGAGACGCCCAAGCAAGTCAATAGGAAGCGTGATACCGAAATTTTTCTTTCCGGCTACACCAATAAAGAAATTTAACCTCCCACCAGTCGCGAAAAAGTTATCAAGCTCGAAAGCGTGTTGCTGAAGTCGATTTAGCCATTCGTCAATTGCTTTTTCTAAAGAAGCGCTCTTGGAACTTTTCCAGTTGTCGGTGAGCGACGCGGTCCAATAGCTTTTCCTGTAAATTCCATCTAGTCGCCTACCTGTAGGCGTTGCTCTAAAATTGCCGGCATTCCAGGTCCGATTTGCAGTGAGGCCAAATATTCCGGAAAGCATGCCCAGGTCAAGGCTTGGGTGTTCGGCGCGTAACGAAGCCTTATAGGTGTATGGATACATCTCAACTCAACATTCGCCAAACTGTTTTACCACCACTGACTTTATCCAAGACAGCAAGAATTTTTTCATGCTGCGTAACCTCATCACTGGTTGCCTGCAATACTGACAGCACACCCACAGGTCGTGACCATGCTTTATTATCGGTCGAGCTAGTTCCATTATGAATCGCATGATCCAAAGACATGATCGATTGACCACCGGTCATTGCTAAATACACATCCAACAATAGTTGCGCATCGAGCAACGCGCCGTGATACTCACGACCGGAGTTATCAACACCGAAACGTTTGCACAATGCATCCAGGCTGTTACGTTGACCTGGATACTTACTGCGCGCCATGGGCAAAGTATCAAGCACCATGCATAAGTCAGCGACGGTATGAGAATGATTAAGCCGCTTCAGCTCTTCGTTGATGAATGCGACATCGAATGGTGCATTGTGGATAACTAACTCCGCGTCCTTGATGAATTCGATGAGTTCATCGACAAGTTCTACAAAAGGTGGTTGTGTGCTCAAAAATTCATTCGTAATGCCATGCACAGCCAAGGCTTCTGGGTCGACCACACGATTAGGTTTGCAATACTTATGGAAGGTACGTCCCGTCTTACGACGATTAATAACTTCAATTGCACCAATTTCAATAATGCAATGTCCTTGTGCAGGATCGAGTCCAGTGGTTTCAGTGTCAAAAATAATTTGCCGCATTTCTGTTCCGAATAACTAAATTATTCTAATATCGATTCGCGCACTGCGGCGACAACTTGTTTCTGTTGTGCTTCGGTTAAGTAAGGATGCATGGGTAAGCTGATCACGCGCGATGCTATTTTTTCAGAGATGGGGAAATCACCTGTCTTATAACCCAACCCAGCAAACACTGGCTGTTGATGTAACGGCACGGGATAATGAACCGCAGTTGGGACTCCCTTGGCCTTCATGCGTACTTCGAATTGATCACGGTCAGGTACTTCAATGGTGTACTGCGCATAAACACTGGTATTACCCTCGGCACTAAAAGGTGTAACTACTTGCGTACTGACGGGAGCGATTGCGAAAGCATCTTTTAACAGTGAACTATATCGCGCACCCAGTTGGGCACGTGCTTGCACTTCATCTTCAAATATTTCCATCTTGGCGAGCAAGACTGCAGCCTGCATGGAATCCAAGCGACCATTAATCCCCAAGCGCGGATGATGATAACGACGATCCTGTCCATGTACACGAATCTCACGCATTAGTTTGGCCAGCTTGTCATCATCGGTGAACAACGCTCCGCCATCACCATATGCACCTAATGGCTTGGAGGGAAAGAATGAAGTCGAGCCAATCGTACTCAATGCACAAGATCGTTTGCCTTTGTATTTTGCGCCGAAACTTTGCGCGCCATCTTCAATCACTATCAGTCGATGTTTTTTTGCAATGGCGTTGATAGCGTCGAAATCAGCACATTGTCCATACAATGATACTGGCATGATGGCTTTGGTGCGTGGCGTGATCGCCGCTTCTATTAACGCTGGATCAATATTATAGGTACGTGGATCGATATCAACGAACACGGCCTTGGCACCTGCCAGTGCGATCATTTCGCCGGTGGCAATAAACGTGAATGGTGAAGTGATCACTTCATCATCTCGTCCGATCTCGAGCGCCATCAATGCCATCAACAACGTATCCGTACCACTGGATGCAGTAATGCAATGTTTGCTGCCAATGTAATCAGCCAGTTGTTTTTCCAGTTCGATGATCTCTGGGCCCAAAATGTATTGACCATGTTCAAGCACTGTTTGCAAACGCGTGTTAACGCTGTTTTGAATGCGACGATATTGAGATTTGAGATCGATAAAATCCATGGTGTTATTTATCCGGCCTATGTTGACTTAAACTGGGTTGATTTAAACTGGGTTGATCTAGCGAGGGTTCTTGTAAATGAGGTTGCGGCATGCGAGTAGTGGGTTCTATCAAACCTCCCACTACTCTGCTACGAATTCTCCAGCGCGGCCGTATCGGGGTGAAAGTGTACACGCGCTTACGAGCAACCAGCATGTAAGCTCCCGCAAGCAACGGCCATAGATGATTGCCCATAGCTTCCAGTAGTCGTTGCGACCGCGGTACTGCGCCACCCCATGGCCAGGTAAACAAATAACGTCGCGTATCCGTAACTTCAAATCCCAATAGCTTGAGCCAATCACGCAAACGCCGCTCACCAATCAAACGCTCAGTGCCCGGTGGAAAACCTTGCACTGCAAATACATTGCGGGTGCCCCACAAAGAGAAAGGTCGAAACCCAAGAATGATCAATTGGCCATCGCCGGATAGTATGCGTTCCACTTCACGTAACAATTCGTGCGGGTCAGGTGTGTCTTCCAACGTATGTGGCAACAACACTGCCTCTACAGAATCGGATGCAATCGCCAGACTATCGGTACGCGAGCGTATGGTCATGATGCCATCTATATTATCGACTGCTTCATAGGTGAGTACCGCTTTGCGTTGTGTGCGAGCTGCATTCATTAATGTATGGGTTTGACCCCAAGCACCAATCTGCAATAATTGCCAACCGAATACGTGGGTCAGAGCATCGGTTACCAATTTGCATTCAAGTGTATGCACTCGTTGACCTAAATGATCGGCCAGCCAGAAGGAGCGCAGCTCGTGGGGTGATTTAGGTGTTGCGGTGCTCATGCACACATCATACTTGTTCGGTGCGCAGTACGGAATTTTTTGCATGCGACACAGATCTGTGGCCGGTGTATAAGATCGCAGCTTCGTGCAAAATATACCTGCGCTTGGATACACGTTGCCGTCTGGACACATTGTTGAACTGCAACGTAATGAAACTTCTTAGGTACCGACAACAATTGAACGCATTACCAGTTACCGCTGTCACCGCATTCGCCGATAACTATATCTGGTTGGTTCATGGACTGCGCAATCCGAATCAAGTGATTGCCGTTGATCCGGGTGATGCACAAGCCGTGAAGCGGGCATTAAAAACAGCCGATTTGCACTTGGCTGGAATCTTGATCACCCACCATCATGCTGATCACACCGGTGGGGTGACCGAACTGGTTGAGACTTTTAACGTCCCCTGTTATGCGCCAGCTACCGAAGTGATTCCTGGAGACCCCATTAAAGTTACGGAAGGTGCTCATGTATTATTTGAGCAATTGGGATTGGAATTTATCGTACTTGATGTGCCGGGCCATACGGCGGGACACATCGCTTACTTGGGACATGACGCCTTATTTTGTGGGGATACGTTATTCAGTGCCGGTTGTGGCCGACTGCTGGGTGGTACCGCTGCACAGTTACATCACTCACTTAATCGATTGGCTTCGCTACCGATAAATACACAGGTATATTGCACACATGAATACACTGTGGGAAATTTAATGTTTGCCCATACTGTGGAATTGGATAATTCGGCCGTTGTGAGTCATCTGGCACATTGTCAGCGAATGCGTCAGCAAGACAGACCAACCCTGCCCAGCAGCATCAGCATGGAGCTGAACATAAACCCATTTTTACGGGTAAAAAATGCTACTGTGAAACGTAGCGCAGAACAGTATGCTGGCGCCGCGTTAGACACTGACCTTGAAATATTTACCGCCTTGCGCGAATGGAAGAATAAGTTTTAGCGATTGTTTGAGCATTGCCCGTTATTTTGTGGAGATCAGATCAGCATGATTTTGTTTTTTAATCACTGTAAATGGCGCAGCCTCATGCTGGTATGTGCTGTATCTATTGCAGCTTGTAGCACCACTCCCCCACAAAAAAATTCCACGCTTGCAATTGCAGCGCCGCTGGTAAGAAGCGAGGTTGCCATCACAACAACATCAAGTGATACCGCAACCAATACAACCACGCAAACCGCCACGACTGACATAACTGGAACATCTGCATCACAAGATGCCTCTTCCACCAAAACAGAAACTCCGCCTGACTGGCTGACGATTGAATCCACAGTTGTATCATTGGGTGAACAGGATTTACTGGATCGCATTCGCTCTGGTTTTGCATTGAAAGACGTTGTCGACGAACGCGTGAGTCGTGAAGAAGCCTGGTTCGCCAGCCATCCCGATTATATGGATCGTACTTTCCGTCGCGCCGAACGTTATCTTTACTTCATCGTCAGCGAATTGGAAGCACGCAAGATGCCACTGGAGTTGGCACTGTTACCGGTTGTAGAGAGTGCATTCAATCCGACTGCATTATCCCGCGCCAAAGCATCTGGATTGTGGCAATTCATTCCTGCGACAGGAAAACGCTTTGGCTTAAAGCAAAATAATTATTACGACGGTCGTCGTGACATTGTCGAATCCACGCGCGCCGCACTCGACTACTTTGATTTTCTAGCGCAAGAATTTGATGGCGACTGGTATCTGGCGATTGCCGCTTATAATTCCGGCGAGATGAATGTCGCGCGAGCGGTGGAACGCAACCGTGCCAAGGGTTTGCCGACCGATTTCTTCAGCCTCGAATTGCCGCGCGAAACCGAAGCCTATGTTCCGAAGTTGCTTGCGATGCGCCGCATCATCAGCGACCCAAAAGGCCATGGGCTTGAATTCGGTTCACTGCAAAACCAACCTTACTTTGTAAAAGTTGATATCAAAGGACAAATAGATTTGGCGCTCGCGGCTGAATTAGCCAATATGTCGCAGGAAGACTTTCTTGCAATTAATCCGGGTTTCAAACGCCGCGTAACCGACCCAAGCGGTCCACACCACTTGCTGATACCCGTACAAAATGAACAGATGTTTTTGGAAAAGCTCGCGACGTTGCCTGCCAGTAAGCGCGTTCCCACTGTGTTCTA
>JAICKZ010000025.1 GCA_025927665.1 Steroidobacteraceae bacterium
CGTAGCCAGTCGGAGCAAGTACAGATCAATTGCCGTCGAGAACAACACAAGATCCACAAACACCAATGCGTTTGAAATGGTGAGACCGGAAAAACATAGCGCACTCCACAGCAGAAGTTTCTTTCGCCCGGATGCATAGCCGCGAAACAACAATACTGCGCATAGTAATGTGGTGATGGTACCGAGAATGTAAACGATCGCTGCCATATCAATCCTTCTTCAATTGAAAAGCCTTAGCAAATTCCTTCACCGCCTCTGATGCAGATTTTGTATGAATTAAGTTTGCAATGTAAATCAGATGTCGACCATACACCGCAGCTATTTTCGACATGAGCTGAGTCTTGTCCCACTGCGTATCGTATCGGTATTTTCCAGCGCTTGCAGCGGTGGTAATCAAGCCATGCCGGACAAGATCAAGGAGAATGAGTGCAGCACGCTCTTTGCTGACATAAATTCGCGCCGCCACAAAGTCTTCTGTCCACTCCTCTTGCGGGTGTTGCCATAGCAATAGCAATGCTTCTAGATGCGGCACACTATCTATTCTTCGCGCGATGAAATGCAGAACATCTTCTGGAATGTCGTTGGGAGTTTTCACATTGATTGCGGATTAAACTGCGGGCATTACAAATCTTCTGCTAATCAGAGTATTAGTAAAATACCATATTATAATTCTTATGATGCAGTAAGAAGTCAGCTAGACATTGCAATATTGAGGATGGATTATGACGAGTAATCGTGTCGCTTCTAGTGGTTATAGCTTTGTCGCGCGTAAACCAACGCAGATCTTGTCGATCGCACTTGTGATGCAGTAACTGGCGGTGCGGCATTTCCCCAGCTGTTTCGCACATAAGTCAGTACCGCAGCGATTTGTGCATCATTCAATTTCCAATCAAATGCGGGCATTGCGAAACCAACGGGTTGTGCAGCGGTAGGCACTGCGCGAACTCCCACCAGCACGGCTTGAATCAAGGTATCAGGTTTGCTTTGCTGCACATTGGCATTGTCCTGCAATAACGCAAATGCATGCGACACTCCTTCGCCATTCTCTTGATGGCAACCTGCACATTGTGCCGAAAAAATTTCCTGACCAGTTTGTAACGCAGCGTTATTACTTACAAATTTTCGATCATTATCATTGGTCATTGGCAAGGTTTTTAAATATTCGGCGATGGCGTTTAAATCATCGACACTTAATTGCGAAGTGGAATCTGTAATGACTTCGGCCATAGGCCCATAGGCTGCGGTTTTCGAATTTCTACCGGTGCTTAAAAACTCGACGATTTCATCTTGTGTCCAACCACCGAGTCCATTACGTGAATTTTCAATTAACATAGGCGCAAACCAATTTTGAAATTCACCGCCTTGCAAACGTTGAGTGCGTTTATCGGCTCCTAAAAAATTCTTTTCAGTATGGCATGCTCCACAATGCCCTGCCCCTTTTACAAGGTAGGCGCCGCGATTCCAACTCGCAGAGTGTTGTGCGTCGTATTGATATTCTCCTTTATTAAGAAACATTTTTGTCCAAAGTGTCATCAAACGTCGCCAACCAAGAGGCCATATTAATTGTGGGCTTTTGACTTCATTGTGCACCGGTTCCACTGTCTTCAAATATGCAAACAGCGCGTTGACATCACTACGTGAAAGTTGCCTGTAATAGGTGTAAGGCATGGCTGGATATAAATACTGGTGATCAGGGCGTTTGCCATCATGCATTGAGCGATAAAACTGCTCCTCACTCCACGCGCCAATGCCGGTTTCAATATCCGGTGTGATGTTTGATGAATAGATGGTGCCGAATGGCGTTTCAATGGGTCGATTGCCGGAAAATTCTTTTCCACCATCGTTGGTATGACAAGCAAGACAATCACCTGCCAGCATCACGTAACGTCCGCGTGCAATCTCTTCGTTGCGTGGATAGGCTTGCGCAATGCCGCTCGTGAAAAATCCAAACACACTGATGATTAAACCGCACATCAGATATTTCAGATGATCATTCATACGACTCAAGCCAATGGACCAGGACGCTTGAGATAGCGATTTTTAATTACATCTGCAGCGTGATAAGTCAATGCTGCAACGGTGCCGGTAGGGTTATAGCCCGCGTTTTGTGGAAAAGCGCAAGCGCCCATCACGAACAAATTTGATACATCCCAGCTTTGCAAGTAACGATTGACTGCACTATTTTCCGGATGATTGCCCATGATGGCGCCGCCGGTGTTGTGAGTCGTTTGATAAGGAATAATGGAGTAAGCACCATCGCGACCGTTGATTTTTATTTCACGCGGTTGCATCGCCCGTCCAATTTCGGCAGCACGATCAGTCAAGTAATTTGATAAGCGTCGTTCATTGTCGTGAAAATCAAATGTCATACGCAGCATCGGCCTGCCATAAACATCTGTGTAAGTAGGATCTAAGTCGAGATAATTTTCGCGATGCGCCAACACTCCGCCGTGTGTGGAAATTGAACAGGATGATAAATAATTATCGATCACGGCGCGTTTCCATTTTGCGCCCCACTTCGGTGTACCTTCCGGCACTAAATGTGTTTCTATCGGACGACCGTTAGTGTTCCACAGCGCAATATAACCACCACCAATAAAGTTCAGACCTTTATGATCAAAGTTGTCGCCATTGAAATCATCAATGGCAACGCCCAACGCCCCTGCGCCGACAAAGGGATTAAGAATTTTATCTTTGAAAAAGACATCCACCGACGAGACAATTTGATAGGCATAGTTTTTACCGATCACACCTTTGCCACTAACTGGATCATAAGGTTTACCGATATCCGAAAGCAGCAGCAAATGTACGTTATGCTGAGCGTATGCACATAGAATGACTAAATCTGCAGGTTGTTCCCATTCGCGTCCTTGCGCATCAACATACAACACTCCGGTCGCACGTTTGCCCGTTGAATCCTTAAGCACTTTCATAACATTGGCATGCGTACGCAATTCAAAATTGGATTTACGCATTAACACCGGCAAGATGGTTGTTTGTGGACTCGACTTCGAATAATTTCCGCAGCCATATTTTTCACAGAAGCCGCAGTAAGTACACGGAGCAAGTTCAACACCCAACGGATTCACATATGCACGTGACATGTTGGCAGCGGGACAAGCAAATGGATGTAATCCCAATCGTTCGGCTGCACCGCGAAACAATTCGGGTCCATAGGTCATATCGAGCGGTGGATTTGGATACTCACGTTGTCGTGTGCCTTCGAATGGATTACCACCTTTTTGTATGCGACCTTGTAAGTTGCCAGCTTGCCCTGAAATGCCACATAGATATTCAAACTTATCGTAGTAAGGTTCCAATTCTTCATAACTGATGTCCCAATCTTGAACGCTATACTCCGCCGCTAATCGGCCGTAGCGTTGTTCGTTATGACTGCGTGCCACGAAGTCACTTGGTAAAAATCTCCAACATTGTCCGTTCCAATGTATGCCTGCACCGCCGACACCCGTGGCAGGTAGAAACGAACCGAGATGTCGCATTGGCAATGCCGTTTGATTGGGATTGTTGCGAAAGGTCAGTGTGCTTTGCGAAGGTTGTTCATATAACGCACCACGCCAGTAATAACGTAGTTCATCTTGAGCAAACGTAACTGCAAAATCTGTAGACGTATCGCGCCATGCACCGCGTTCCAATGCCAATACTTTCAAACCTGTTTCAGTCAGTTCTTGTCCCAACATGGCCGCAGTCCAGCCAAAGCCTACTAACAACACATCGACCGATGGTAGTTTGGTGACGGTACTCATGCTTTGGCTTTCCAGCTTGGACCACCCATAATGCCCACTGGAGCAAGCGATATTTTTTCGCCATGCTTAGTTACGTAAGCGCGATAATTGTAACGTGCACCGGGAAATCCAATCATCTTCCATGCGGTCATATTGCGGTTGCCACCGTAGATGGGATCTGAAAAATATCCTTCAGTCACATTTTGTAACAGCCTATCAAAGAAAGTCTTCCTAGGCACACCGTCCAGATCGACTTGTTGATTTTCCAATGCACTGACAACATCATTCTGTTCAGAAATAGATAACGTGCTGAATTTATTCTTATAGGTATTAACGCAATACTTATCGATGGCCGCAATCGCAGATCGATATAACATGGCAGGTGTTAATCGTGTTTGATAACCTTGGCTAGGTAAGCCTTCTGGCCAAGGTCCTTGCATGTACCAGCTGTACGCATGACCATAATCGCCGGCAAGTTGTCGATCAAGAAAAAATGTGACGCCCATCTGATGCGCACCTGGACCCAATTCATCCGGTGGAATAATGCAATCCACCAGCTTCTCCATTAGCGCAGCTTCATCGTCGGTGAAGAAAATATATTTATCGCCTCTGACAGGCGTAACCACATCCGCGCGGTCTGGCTGCCACATCTCTTTTTTATCGAAGGCTTGTACTGCACTGGCTATTCCGGTTGCCGATGAAGTAACTACCATCGCACCGAGGAACTCGCGACGGTTAAAGTTATGATTACCTGATTTTTTTGTTGACATCATGATCACTGAAAAACAATCACTCTTTGCAATATGATGATGGATTAGCTGTCATAAATCTCGCATGCGTTGATGTAAAATCTTGTCAGCATTATCTTTCACTTAGAACGAGTCAAGTGGTCATACTTGTCCACCAGCATATTGTTTACTCATGGCAATGAAGCCCACCATTCTTTTGCGGTTGCCTTGACGATAGCCAATCCATCTGGATCACCATGGAGTAAGGCGGATAAATATGCTTTAACTTGTTTAGCAGTGATGTGAGGTGGCAGCGGTGGCACATTAGGATCCGTCATCACTTCCAACACGACCGGCTTATCAGCCGCAAATGCGGTGTTGCATGCATGCGTTAGATTTTCCGGGTCATCTACTTTTATACCTATCAGCCCTATCAAATTTGCATATTCTGCATACGGAAAGTTTGGCACATCTTGCGACGCGGAAAATTTTGGGTCGCCTTCAATAATGCGTTGTTCCCAACTTACTTGATTGAGATCGCCATTGTTTAATACCAAAACAACAAAGCATGAGTTGCTCCACTGTTCACTACGCCATGCTTCGGCCACCGTAATTAAGCAGTTGATGCCATTCATTAACATCGCACCATCACCACAAATGGCAAGTACTGGACGATCTGGATGTGCGAACTTCGCAGCCACTGCATAAGGCACTCCCGAGCCCATGCTTGCTAAGCCACCTGATAGCGAAGCCATCATACCGCGTCGCAGTTTGATATCGCGGGCGTACCAATTCGTGGATGAACCAGAGTCACCGGCGACAATACAATTATCAGGTAAACAAGGTGAGATCTCCCAAAACACGCGCTGTGGATTAATTGGCTGCGCTACATTCATTGCGCGTTGTTCCAATGCTTTCCACCAACGACGTACATTGTGTTCGATATGTTCGATCCAACTGCGATCCGACTTGTGGGTGAGATAAGGAATCATTGCGCGCAAGGTCAATTGGCTATCACCGACTATATTCAGCTCAGTGGGATAACGCAGTCCCAACATACGCGCATCAATATCAATTTGTACACCACGAGCTTGTCCTTCAGCAGGGAGAAACTCGGCATAAGGGAATGCTGATCCCACGATCAACAATGTGTCGCATTCATTCATCATGTCCCAGCTTGGTTTGGTACCAAGCAAGCCAATGGCACCGGTTACAAATGGCAAGTCATCTGGAACAGCCGCTTTACCCAACAATGCTTTGGCAATACCAGCACCAGTTATATGTGCGATTTCGATAAGTTCGTCCGTTGCATGTAATGCACCGGCACCGGCAAGTATTGCGAATTTTTTTCCTGAATTAATAATTTCCGCAGCACGCTTTACTTCTTCAACATCGGGAATAAGGCGTTTTACGTTGATGCCAATGCCGCTATGCACAGTGCCATGAGCACGTGGAGGCACGGGAATCGCATCCAACTCTTGCAAGTCATTGGGCAAAATCAAACACGTCACCGTACGTTGATCAAGCGCAATGCGAATTGCACGATCCACTAGATGACGCACTTGAGCAGGCACCATCGCGGTGTAAACGTACTCATGCGCAACATCGCCGAAAAGTGCTTCAAGGTTAACTTCCTGTTGATAGTTGCTACCAATGGCAGTGCGAGCTTGCTGGCCAACAATCGCTAAAACAGGTTGATGATCCGCTTTGGCATCATACAAGCCATTGAGTAAGTGAATGGCGCCCGGTCCTGAAGTGGCAAGACAAACACCCAGTTCGCCGGAAAATTTTGCATGTGCACTTGCCATGAACGCTGCCAACTCTTCGTGACGTGTTTGCACGTAATGAATTTTATCCGTGGCGCGAGCGAGTGCGCCAATCATGCCGTTGATGCCATCGCCGGGGTAACCAAAGATACGTCTTACACCCCATGCATGTAGTCTCTCGACGATAAAATCGCTTACTGTGTTCGCCATAACATTACACCGTGTGATGAAGATATTAAGCCTTTGAATAACCACTTTGGAGTTGGTTCCAACTAATGTCGCTTGGTTAACGCGAGTATTTTAATGAATCAAAATATTTTTCCATTCATGGAACATTTCTACTCTGCCTGCGTTATACATTTGATTAGTCACGGGCTTGAACATTAATAACCAGGTGCGATTGATGAAATATGGCGCAAATATTCGACAAGGGGACGCTGCTGGCGTTAAAGGTTGGAGCGTTTATCGCCTTGCTCATTCTGATATCGTCAATACTTGCATGGCGCTGGGCTATTGATTATCCCAATGCAATGAATGCACCTGTAAATCAGCCCGTGCCATTTAGTCACAAGCATCATGTCAACGATGATGGTATCGATTGTCGTTACTGTCATGCTTCCGTTGAGAATGCCGCTTCAGCAGGGATGCCGGCCAGCGAAGTATGTATGAACTGTCATTCGCAATTATTCAAAGATGCGCCGATGCTTGCGCCAGTTCGCAATAGTGTTGCACACAATGTACCTTTGCAATGGACACGTGTGCATGACCTACCTGATTTTGTGTACTTCGATCATAGTGTTCATGTCAGTCATGGTGTTGCATGTCAATCATGTCATGGACGCGTCGATACCATGCCATTAACCTCGCAAGTACATTCTTTACAAATGCAATGGTGTCTTGACTGCCATCGTCATCCGCAAAATAAATTAGTAACTCCTGACAAGATATTCACCATGCAATCAACAGAGATCAAAACTTCGGCAACTGATCAATCTCAAATAGCAAAGCGATATCACTTGCCCGACAAAATTCGATTGACAGATTGTTCCAGCTGTCACCGATAGCGACTATGACGACGCCATTATCTTTACCTGCAGACTTCGATAAACCAGATTCATTACAGCGTCGTCATTTACTCAAATTAATGGCAGCATCGATCGCGCTCGGCGCCGCTGGATGCAGTGGGCCTTCTCCTGAAAAAATTCTTCCCTATGTGCATAGTCCTGAGTATGCGGTACCGGGTGAAGCGATTTTTTATGCCACGGCGTTACAACTTGGTAGTTATGCACGCGGAGTGTTGGTAAAAAATGTAGATGGACGACCCATTAAGGTTGAAGGAAATCCTCTGCATCCTGCAAGTTTTGGCGGCACTGATATTTTCGCACAGGCAAGAATTCTTGATCTATGGGACCCCACTCGTTCGCAAAGCATCATTCACAATACACAACCTAGCTCGTATGCGTCGATTCAAGATGCACTTAATGTGCAATTGAAATCGCTTGAGGAAGCGCATGGTGCTGGCCTGCGTATTTTGACTCGTACTATTTGTTCACCAGTGATGGCGAATCAGTTACATGAAATACTCAATCGCTATCCGCAAGCACGTTGGCATCAATATGATCCGTTACATGACGATCATACATTCGACGCCACGCAGCGATTGTTTGGAAAATCATTACAACCTTTGTTTCATTTTGATGTCGCCGAACGAATTGTTACATTTGATGCAGACTTTCTACAAGGGGGACCTGCGAGCGTTCGTTATGCACGCGATTTTTCGATGCTGAGAAATCCAGATCACGGCACGATGAGCCGGGTCTTTGCAATTGAGAGCACGCCTGGATTAATCGGTGCAGCAGCAGATGAACGCATTGCTTTGACACCATTTGAAATCGAACTATTGATACGTCGACTGGCGAAGCGCTTTGACGTATTGGGCGAGATAAACGCAGCAGCTGATTCCTCTGCTACGCATATTACCGGTTTTGAATCCAAGCTCGTCAGTGAATTAACGCAGTATCGTGGTAAGTGCGTGCTGGTACCCGGTTCGCGACTTTCAGTTGACGCTCATGCCTTGGTTCATGAGTTGAATATAAAACTTGCCGCGACCGATCATTGTCTTCAATTCATCGAACCGGTTGAAGCGCGCGCGGAGAATCACATTAACTCTTTGAGCTCCCTATGCACGGACATGGCAACCGGCAAAGTCAACACACTGTTGATACTCGATGGCAATCCTGTATACGACGCGCCTAGTGATTTTAATTTCGCACAATGCTTGAAAGCCGTACCGTTCTCATTACATTTGGCAATGTATCGAAATGAAACGTCAATGCGCTGTAACTGGCATATACCGCAGACTCACGAATTCGAACATTGGAGTGATCTACGTGCCTTCGACGGCACAACGAGCATTGTGCAACCGTTGCTTGCTCCTTTATATAATGGATGCTCACCGCATCGTTTGCTGAGCTGGCTATTGCCACCGTCATTAGAGAGTGCTTATGACATCGTTCGTCAGTTCTATCAACACAACTATACAGAGAGTGATTTTGAACATCATTGGAAGACCTCACTACACAATGGAATGATAGCGGGTTCTGCGGCTGCGCCGGTAAACGTGACCTCGTTATTGAATACATCGCACAAATATTCTACGCTTAAAATAAATCCGTCAAATAATTTGACGCTAATCTTCAGTGCCGATGATTCCGTACGCGATGGTGAATACGCGAATAACGCTTGGTTGCAAGAGCTCCCACGGCCTTTGAGTAAATTGACTTGGGATAATGCGGCCATCATGAATCCGCTTTCTGCTGCAAACCTTCATGTCGATACGGGTCAGTTAATTGAGATCACGACTGCACATGGATCAATCATTGCGCCTGTATGGATACAACCAGGCCATGCAGAACACTGTGTAACACTTCACTTGGGTTATGGTCGCACCGCAGGCGTTAACATCGCAACAACGATTGGCTTTAACGCATATACGTTACGACGCAGCGATGACATGTGGAACACCGGCATCATTTCAATCAAACACGTTGAAGGCATACATGTATTTGCCAACACTCAAGAACATGCACGCATGATTGGACGAGATCTCGTTCGCAGCGCGACATTCGCCGAGTTTCTTAAAACACCTAAATTCGCGACTGCCAAACCAGAGCAACGTGTTCCTGATGAATCTCTTTATAAAGACTATCCTTACGATGGTTACCGATGGGCGATGACCATCAATTTGAATGCATGCATTGGTTGCAATGCGTGCACGATTGCCTGTCAAGCAGAAAACAACATTCCTTCTGTAGGCAAACAACAAGTGCAATTGGGTCGTGAGATGCATTGGATTCGCGTTGATCGTTATTACACTGGCGATGAAAAAACGTTGCGCACCGACTTTCAACCGGTACCCTGTATGCATTGTGAACGTGCGCCGTGTGAAGAAGTATGCCCAGTGGGAGCTACTGTGCACGATTCAGAAGGCATCAATGTGCAAGTTTATAATCGTTGTGTCGGCACTCGCTTTTGCTCTAATAACTGTCCCTATAAGGTTCGGCGTTTTAATTTTCTTCAATACGCGAACAATAGCGTCGAAAGTATTAAGGCACTGCAGAACCCAGATGTAACGGTCAGACAACGCGGTGTCATGGAAAAATGTAACTATTGTTTGCAACGCATCACACGTGCTCGTATAGAAGCCGATCGTCTCGGTCGTCGAATACATGATGGTGAAGTAGTGACTGCCTGCCAGGCGGCCTGCCCTACAAGCGCCATATCGTTTGGCGATCTCAATGATCCGCAAGCGCAACTTCATCAAAGCAAATCGTCGCCGCGTAATTACAGTTTACTCGCTGAATTAAATACGCGACCACGCACTACTTATCTCGCTCGTGTCATTAACTCTATGACTACTCCGCTTCAACCCGGAGACTCATCGTGAATCCATTGCCACCAGATAACTCCAACTCGTCAGCAGAATTGCCCGCTCATTGGAGTTACACCACAATCAGCGACAAGATTTCGGATCTGGTGTTAAGGCGTCGCAATCGCTGGCCATGGCTCATTGCGTTTGGCTGTGCATTCACCGTCATGTTAGTGTTCTTTGGCGCATGTATTTATTTATTTAAAACCGGCGTGGGTATTTGGGGTGTAAACATACCGGTCGCATGGGGATTTGCGATTAGTAATTTTGTATGGTGGATCGGAATTGGTCATGCAGGCACCTTCATTTCTGCAGTGTTATTGCTACTGCGTCAACGCTGGCGGGGTTCCATAAATCGTTTTGCAGAAGCCATGACTTTATTCGCCGCCGGAATCGCTGGCATCTTTCCCATCTTACATTTGGGCAGGCCATGGTTCTTCTATTGGTTGATACCCTATCCCGATGTAATGAATCTCTGGCCACAATGGCGTAGTCCATTAGTGTGGGACATCTTTGCTATCAGCACTTACTTAATTGTGTCGTTGTTGTTTTGGTATATGGGATTGATTCCCGATCTCGCGACACTGCGAGATCGGGCCAAGAGTCGAAGCAAACAACTGATATATGGATTGTTTGCATTGGGATGGCGCGGTGAAGCCCGTCATTGGGCGCGCTATGAGAAAGCATACTTGCTGATCGCAGGTTTAGCGACGGCATTGGTTGTCTCGGTACATAGTGTCGTGTCACTCGACTTTGCTATTGGTAATACACCGGGTTATCACTCCACCCTCTTTCCACCTTACTTCGTTGCGGGTGCCTTGTTCTCCGGCTTTGCAATGGTGTTGACCATTGCTATTCCATTGCGACATTTTTTTGCTCTGCATGATTTCATCACTGTGCGACATTTGGAAAATGCCGCCAAAATTTTACTTGCAACTGGATGGCTCGTCGCCTACGGCTATGCCGCTGAAATATTTATGGCGTATTACAGCGGCGAGCAATTCGAGATGTACGAAGTCCATGATCGCATGACAGGAGCGTACTCACCTTTATTCTGGACATTGCTCGTATGTAATGTACTTGTGCCGCAAATTTTATGGTGGCGTAAGGCACGTCGCAGCGTCGTTGTATTATTTATAATGAGTCTGTTCGTCAACTTGGGCATGTGGTTGGAACGTTTTGTCATTGTTGTGTCCAGTTTACATCGTGATTTTTTACCCTCTTCATGGGGAATCTTCATACCTACGCGATGGGATTGGATTCACTTCGTCGGTTCCATTGGTATGTTCATCGCTCTGTTCTTACTGTTCGTAAGATTGCTACCGGCCATTTCAATTTTTGAAATGCGTGAGCAAGTGCATGAATCCTCACAAGCGCGGAAATCATAGTATGTACGGGGTACTTGCTAAGTTTAGTGCGCCCGAAGAACTCGTCGCCGCAGTACAACGCGCACGTCAAGCCGGATACACTAATATCGAAGCATACACACCATTTCCCGTACAGGAACTTGCCGTTGTCATACACACAGAAAAATCTTATGTGCCATTGCTGACGTTGCTGGGTGGAATAATCGGTTGCGTTGGTGGCTTTGGAATGCAGTGGTATACCGCTACCATTGATTATCCACTGAATATCGGCGGACGACCGCTACTCAGTTGGCCTTCATTTATTCCAATCACATTCGAACTCACCATTCTCGGTGCGTCACTTGCCGCAGTAATTGGTATGTTGTTATTGAATGGATTACCACGCTTAAATCACCCGTTGTTTCAGATTCATGAATTCGAGTTGGCAAGTCGCAATAGTTTTTTTCTATGTCTACGCCAGCAATCGCAATTCGATACGCAAACTATGATTGAGTTCGTCAACAGTCTGCAACCGCGGCAAAGCTGGGAAGTGCCATGAAGATGCTCATCGCATTCAGTGTCATTGTGCTATGTGCCGGTTGTGAAAAAGCGGCACACAATATGTACGATCAACCTAAGTATCTAAGTTATCGAACTTCACTGTTATTTGCAGATGGCAAGGTGGAACAAGCAGCGGTTCCAAACACCGAAGCTTATTCGCGCGGCACATTAGCAGACACATCGTCTGGACACATGGGTATTGATGTCGTTACTCAATGGCAACGCGATAACGACGTCGAAAACAATCCGTATCCAGTCGATATGGCGTTATTAGAACGCGGTCGCGAACGATACGACATTTATTGCGCGCCTTGTCACAGCCCCGTTGGTGATGGTGAAGGCCTCATTGTTAAACATGGATTTCCAGCGCCGCCCACATTCCACAGTGAGCGTTTACGAAACATCAATGATCGTGAACTTGTTAATGTCATCAAGAATGGCTATGGCAGCATGTATGGTTACGCAGATCGCATATCGCCTTCGGATCGTTGGGCCATTGTCGCCTATGTGCGCGCCTTGCAACTCAGTCAACATACACCACTGGCTTTATTGACAGCCGAAGAACGTCAACATTTCAAGGATAGGAAATGATGACACGTGCTCAAAAATGGATTGTGATCATTGGCGCTATCGCCATGGCGTGCGTAATCATAGGCATGTTCCAGTCGCCTCAAGATTATTTCTCGAGTTACTTGGTGACTGAATTTTTCTTTCTCAGTATTTCGCTGGGAGCGCTTGGCAATGCAATGATTCATAGCTTGACCGGTGGTCACTGGGGCGTGGCCCTACAACCTATTTTCATGCCACTGATACGAATCATTCCAATCCTGGCTTTATTATTCATCCCGCTATTATTTGGCTTGCATCATCTTTATTCATGGGTGGATAACAAAGACGAAGTCACTTCTACTTGGTTAAGTCCAACTGCATTCAAAATACGAACAATAATTTACTTGATGATCTGGAGTGTTTTATCAACACGATTTAAAAACATTAACTACAGTCGTCATATTAGCGCTTTCGGCTTGATCATCTATGGTGTCACGGTCTCATTGGGCAGTGTCGATTGGATCATGTCGCTGATTCCACAATGGTACTCGACTGGTTTTGGTTTGCTGATTGGTACCACGCAGTTGCTCGTCGGTATGAGCTTTGCAATCATCGCTTACTGGGCACTACATCATTCGGAAGATATTTCTGATAACAACCATGCTCAGTTGTTGAATGATTTTGGCAATTTATTGCTTATGTATGTGTTGACCTGGATGTACTTGGCGTTTACCCAGTACTTAATTATATGGGCTGCCGATTTACCACGCGAGATCTCCTGGTATGTGCCACGACTTCAAAGCAATTGGCGTTGGCTAATGCTGCTAATTGTAATACTGCAATTCGCGCTACCGTTTTTATTGTTGTTATCGCGGGATTTAAAGCGCCGCTTGCGCTCGCTTGCAATCATTGCATTGATTTGTTTGTTAGGACAGTGGCTATACATTTTTCAACTTATCATTCCGTCGATCTATATAAAAAGCTTTCATATTGGCACGAGCACATTACTGACCACACTCGGTATTGGAGCTTGCTGGTTGACTGCATTATCGCGCTACATGCCAATCACCGTAGAATCAAAAGCCGTTTTTAAAAATCATGGATAGAAAATCTACTCATCATCACCCCATGCCAGAACGTAGTGATATCCATCCCTACAAAATCATGTTTGTAGGTATTGCATTGGTGCTATGCGTGCTATTGGTCACGTTAATAGCCCGACAACTGATGATTCACTTTCATCTTCCCCGCGAAAATTCAATCGAGTCTGGAAAACCACGTCGTTTATTGAGCGATCCTACTCAGGAACGAGCAGCGTTCGATGTCGTCATGCAGAGGCGTTTACATTCTTATTCAATTGATAATTCCGAACCTGGATACGCGCACATTCCCATTGAACGCGCAATGCAACTACATGCACAGGGCAAAGGCCATGTTCACGATTAAGTGGATCATAGGTATTTGCTTAGCATGTCTATGTGGGCCGGCATTGGCTGCGATGGACACCCATACGATAAACTGGCAGCCCGTCATCGGACAACACATTCCAGTTGATCTACAACTGCGTGATGAAAATGATAAAGCGGTTACGCTTGCAGATTACTTTGGAAAGCGACCCGTTATATTGATGTTGGGCTATTTCAAGTGCCAAAGTCTTTGTCCAGAAATCTTTGCTGGCACCATGCAAGCATTACACGCAAGTCATCTTACGGCAGGTCGTGATTACGAACTTATTGCTGTCAGTATTGACAGTACTGATGACGCACAAACAGCAAAACTCATCAAACAACATACTCAAATCAACAGTGACGATGCAGAGTACACGCATTTTTTGACTGCAAGTGAAGATGTCATCGCATCACTGACCAAGGCCCTCGGTTTTAATTATTCATATGACAGCACATCGCAACAATTTGCGCACCCTGCGGGATTGATTATTTTTACGCAAGATGGCGTGATCAATCAATACTTACCTGGGATTCGATTTACTTCAGCGCAGATGCGTGATGGTGTGCTTAAAGCCAAACACAGCGACAATGTGCCCATCAGCACTATTCAATATCTACGTTTGCTGTGTTATCACCTTGATGTGCAGACCGGTCGCCACACACTGGCAGTGATGCGATTGATGCAATTCGTCGGAGTAACCGGTGTTATCGTGTTGATGTGGCTGTGGTACCGACAACGGAAAGCATAGACATGCGAATTGCGTTATTTCCAGCTGAGGCATCCACATTTGCACCACATAGTGATGCGCTTTTCTACGCATTGCTGATCATCACTGGAACCATTGCTGCCGTCGTGGCAATTATTATCGTTACATTCGCTATCAAGTATCGCGCGGGTTCAAAGGTCAATCGCGAATTCTCTCGACGTCCACGTATTGATATAGAAGTGACGTGGATTGTTCTGCCATTACTTATTTTAATAGCCGTATTCTTCTGGTCCTCTGATGTGTTCTCAACGTTATACAAACCACCGCAACAAATGGTATCCATTTACGTAATCGGTAAACAATGGATGTGGAAAATTGAACATCAAAACGGGACGCGCGAGATCAACCAATTGCACGTACCGTTAGGCATGCCAATCCAATTGATTCTGACATCACAAGATGTGATTCATAGTTTTTATGTACCTGCATTTCGTATCAAGCAGGACGTGTTGCCCGGGCGCTATACAAATCTATGGTTCACCGCCACTCAGATTGGAAATTTTTCACTGTTCTGCGCCGAGTTCTGCGGTACCGATCATGCGCAGATGGGTGGTAATGTAATTGTTCTGGCGCCTGCGGAGTATGGCAAATGGCTAAATCAAAGTGGAGCAGATTTAAATTTGTCACAACGAGGTTTTGAATTATTCAAACAACATGGATGCAATGAATGTCATGATCGACAATCAACCGTGCGTGCACCACTGCTCAATAATATTTATGGTAGCGAAGTTAAATTGGACAATGGTGAGTCCGTCATAGCTGATGAAACTTACCTACGCGACTCCATGCTAGTGCCGAATAAACAAGTAGTCGCAGATTACAAGCCAATCATGCCGTCGTTTAAAGATCAACTGAACGAGGAAGAGATCGTGGCGCTTATTGCTTATATGAAAGAGACGACGCAACCATGAAAGAAGCCGTACTCCATGAAGACAGTTACTTGCGCAATGGACATTCATTGCGATACTGGCTGTTGACAACAGATCACAAGCGCATCGCATTGCTTTATATGATTGCCATTACGGGGTTTTTCTTTCTCGGTGGTATTGCCGCGACGATTATTCGCATCGAACTTGCCACTCCTGCAGGCGATGTTGTCACTGCGGAAACGTATAATAAACTTTTTACCGCACACGGCATCATTATGGTGTGGTTTTTTTTGATTCCCTCGATTCCTGCAACTTTCGGAAATTTTTTGGTGCCGCTTATGATTGGCGCTCGTGAAGTCGCGTTTCCACGTCTTAATCTTGCGAGTTGGTATCTGTATGTGCTCGGCGGAATATTTACCGTGTTGATGCTCATCTTGGGGGGCGTCGATACGGGCTGGACCTTCTACACGCCGTTCTCGACCATGTTTACCAACACCAATGTCATTCTCACCGTTGCGGGTGTGTTTATTGTGGGGTTCTCATCGATATTGACCGGCCTTAACTTCGTGGTCACCGTGCATAAATTGCGAGCCGACGGCATGACATGGTTCAAGATGCCTTTGTTTGTCTGGAGCATTTATGCAACCAGTATCATTTTAATACTGGCCACACCCGTGCTGGCCATGACGCTGGTATTGCTCGTGTTGGAACGTGTTGCACATGTAGGCATCTTTGATCCTGCACTCGGCGGTGATCCATTATTGTTTCAACATTTATTCTGGTTTTACTCGCATCCGGCCGTGTATATCATGGTATTGCCTGCGATGGGTATCGTTAGCGAGATCATACCTTGCTTCGCACGTCGGCCTGTATTTGGTTATCGCACCATGGCGTATGCAATTCTGGCCATTGCCGTCATCGGCTTTATGGTGTGGGGAC
>JAICKZ010000133.1 GCA_025927665.1 Steroidobacteraceae bacterium
CGACTTTCAACTCCACGGTAGCTTGTATATATCGCTGTGCAAAATCTTCAGCAATCTTGCTGGCAAATTCGGGACTGGTACTGGAATACTGAATATAAATTACGTTGCCATTATGCGATGTACGCACTTTAAGATGATCCAACAGATTATCTGCAATCCAATCGCGTATCGACCCTTTACCATCAGTTGCCGTCATAAATCTATGTTTGAAAAATGGATATTCGGTGAGATTTTCCTTATCCACCACTTTGAGTGCCACATTGTGACTGGAGATAACATCCATCTGTGTTGCCAAATATGTCGGTTGCAATTGCGCCAACGCCCCTCCTCCCCCGGTATTAGTTGCCAGAGGATCCGTGTTACTGATATCCACTACAATCGCGGATTCGGCAGCGTATTTTTTTGGCAATATCGCCGTGGCCAATAACGCCAACATCAAGACTGATACACAGATCCAAAAAAATTGAAGACGTCGTGCCCACAGAATTCTAATAAGCTGAGTCAAGCTCATATAAATACCCTATTCACAAAACATAGTCGCGATGGAATATTCAAAACAGACTCTCCTTAACCAGCAACACATCATCGGGTTGCAAATATTCAGAGCTCTTCAAATGCACCTCATGTTCCTTGCCCTTGCTATCGTGACGCTTCACAACTGAACGTCGCTCGGTACCTCTACTGGTGAGGCCACCTCCCGTTGAAATTGCCTGCGATACGGTCATGTTATTGGTCAACTTATAGGCACCTGGATGCTGAACTTGGCCGTATATATAGAATTGTGGCGCTTTGGGAACGGATAAAGTGTCGCCATCGTGCACATTGACATTCATCGACATATCGCCATCAAATAATTTTCGCAAATCAATTTGTTTCGTCGTGCCATCTTTATGCACCAATGTCGCTTGATCGGAAGCGGAATCGTTAAGTATTCCACCGGCCTGCGTAAGTACATCCAACACCCGTTGTGATCCCATTAATGAATATTGACCGGGTTTGGATACTTGACCGACTACGCCGACTTTCTGACTTTGATATTCATTGATAACAATGGAAACCTGCGGCTGCTTTATAAAGGCGCCTTCAGTCAGACGATGCGCGATCAATTGTTCTGCTTCATGCGTTGACAATCCACCCACTGCCACTACACCGATCAATGGATAACTGATATTTCCAGATTGAGTAATGCGAGTATCGAGTGTCAATTCAGGATGATCGAATACACTGATGTGCAACAAATCGCTCGGACCAAGCTGATAGTCATCTGCTTCTGCAACAGCAGCGAACAACAACAGCAAGGTCAGAATCAAATTCTTTGTAACAAAATATTTTTGGCTAATTTCAAAATGCATGAGAATCCTTTAAAACCACCAGCAACGTACGCATGATAATTCTTAGATCAAACAACAACGACCAATTAGCAAGATATTGCAAATCAAATTCAATACGCTTGGTCATAGTATGCAAATCGTCGCCACCGCGATAACCGTTAACCTGCGCCCAACCGGTGATACCGGGTTTCACCTTGTGTCTGATCATGTAACTTGGAATCTGAATGCGGTAACGCTCATTCACTGCCACTGCATGAGGTCGTGGTCCAACAATGCTCATAGAGCCTTCGAGCACATTGAGAAATTGTGGCAACTCATCCAACGATGTGCGACGAATAAATGCACCCACTGCGGTGACGCGGCTGTCATTGCGTACGACTTGTTGATATTGCTTTTCGCCATCTTCGGTCACTGACATGGAACGAAATTTATAAACCATGATTTCACGACCATCAAGTCCGTAACGACGCTGCTTAAATATGACCGGACCTGGTGAACTCAATTTCACGGCAATGGCAACTGCAAGCATAATCGGTGCGATCATCAATAAAATCGCAATGGTGATGGTAAGATCACTAAACCGTTTCGCCAAACCACGCACACCGAAGAAAGGCGATTCACACACCGCGATTAAAGGCACACCGTGAACCACCTCTACTCGTGCACCGATAAGATTCATCGCGAACAAATCGGGCACAAAGTATATCGACGCCACCGTATCGTGAAGCTCGGCAAGAAGCTTCATTAATTGTGGACTACGTGACATCGGCAAGGTGATATAGACCAAATTAATATTGTGAGTTCTGACAAACGCAGCAACCTGTTGCAACGTACCTAGTGTTTTATCCGATTCTTCAAATTCAGAATTCTGTTGCTTGACGAGTTCTTGTCGCACCAGATATGGATTTCGAATCGCTAAATTTGCTCGATTGGGTTCCAATTCAAATGACTCGCCATCAATGACTTCGCCCAAGCGCGCATCATCCGAGTGGCCATTTAAGGAATGGTCATTTGAATTACCGTCGAAAAAGCCCACGCAGCGAACCCCAAGTAACGGTCGCTCAGCGAGCATTTGATGCAGTTGCATTCCTTGTTCGGTGCGCCCAACGATAACGGCATTGCGTACACTCATATATCGCGGACCCAATTGCAGCAACAATTTCCAACTACCGATATACATTGTCCATAAGATAAAAGGATTGATGATGACCCAGGCAAGCAATGGTCGATCGGCGACGGTAACGCCGGTACGAGACAAATGTAGCAATCCAAGTATGCAAATACTTAATGCAATCCATCGCACTAATATGTAACGCAATGCCGCCATTGCGGTCCAAAACGAACTGCGATACTCAATTTTGTCCATCTCAATGAATTCACCCACGCCTGCAAATCCCAGAACCGCGACCAGAAAGTAAGAACCAATCAGCGGTTGTCGCCATACCTGCAAACATAGCAACAACGTAATGACACTGATAACGGGGAACATTAATGCTTTAAGCGTAAATACAAATGCCGTGTTGCAGCCAGCGACATCGCTGGCATCTACGGACATTGATATTTGTGATTGACTATTTCTAATCACGGTGAGTAAGCCTTCAAGACTGCAACGTCAGTTCGAGCTTGGCAGTTTTCACCGCAGGAGCATCGATTTCATAACTTACCGAGGCGAGTGAGCGATGCGGCAATGTCTTTTGCTTACGACGCAACTGCAACACTATCAACCCAATTAAAGCCAAAAACATCAATAGTGGATCAGTCAACAGCGGAGCACTGTTAGCGGTATTACGATCAACCGCAAGTACCGTGGAATCAGCAGGAGAAAAAGATGTCGCTTCGATGCGTTTATCTGTCGCCACTTCACTCGTGACGTTACTACGATGATTTTTAATATGAACCGCGTTCAATAATCGCTGCGACCTTGTTGAAACATCAAGACCTCTATCAGCAGCGATAGCGTGCGAAGTTGCAGAGTTTACCTCTGTTAAATTCGCCCACGTATTTGCGGACAGCGCCATCAATGCCGCGATACCAATTATCTTTGAACACTTCATATCGTCACCTCCGAGCAATTTCAATCTAAATGACACTTGTCACAAGCAATACAACGTTGGGGGCAACTATATTTATATTTCACCTATCCGGTCGGTATAATTTTCCTGCCAATCAACAGGCTCAATGCACTTTAATACCATCGGTACTTTAAATTTCGACCATGGCATTAGCGCTTTCCGACATTGACCGTCGAGTGAAAGCTATTAGTTGATCACCGCATTCACTCATTAGGTGCGCGCTGAATTATAGCTGCGCTTCGTTAGTGCTGTTATGAGCTGCAATCCATAGGACATGTCAGTCTATGCTTACAATTACATGCGAAACATTTTATGGAGCTGATAATAAGAACAATTGAATTATTTGCAGAACTGTGCGTTCTGGTCAGTGAATTCTCACAGGCAATACCGCGACGAACCTGTTAACAGAAAATTACAACTGGATAATATCCAGCACATTGTTGTTAAGACTTTGTTACATCAGGGATACAGTTATGCAAACATCAAAAAATCGAGAAGGGCTGCTACAGTTGATTCGTAACGGACAACTTGAATCACGACAGTCGTTATTTTTTCCACGCAGTAAGTGGCAACAAACTTTAAAAACAATCAGCAACCATATGGTTGCCACATTGGTTACATTGCCAGTGATCAACTTCACGGATGTACATGCAGCGCTCAATCAAGCAGAATTCGGCGTCACAACTTCAACTCACTGGTTGAAAAAACCGCGAACTTCAATAATTTCGATAGCAAAAGGGAATACCCATCTCGAAACACCCATTGAAGTACCACCTAGCGTTCCGCCTACGCCACCACCGATACCTACTAAGGCTCGAGAAGCACTGTTACCAAGTAGTCTCGCTCCATTGTTAGAGGAATTCAGCGCTTGACATGCAGTCACAAAGGGGCAGCTACAAACAGTCCAATTTAACCAATCTATCACCGACCATGGAATCAAGAAAAAAAAATTGGATCATCGTTACTACCTGCGTGTTAGTAGCGATTGCCGCCATTGTCCTATTTGCTCATTATTTTAACTGGAATCATTTACGCAAGCCGATTGAACGTCGCGTCTCAGCGGCGACGGGAAGAACCTTTTCCATCAATGGAGACATTGATGTCCGTTTTCATTGGCATCCGGTTGTCACCGTTGATGGCGTGTCGTTAAGCAATGCGCCATGGGGAACGACACCTGTTATGGCGCAAATAGGCCACGCGCAAATCACGCTTGACTTACTTAGTTTATTTCACAAAGAAATAATAATTCCAACCGTGGAAATAAATCATGTAAAGCTTGTTCTGGAAAAAAAATCCCCCGACGTCGCTAACTGGATATTCGATACACACTCAAAAAACAACACGGGCTCCAACAAATCGGTGGCCGTCCATCAATTAATTATCAACGACGCTTCCGCTCGTTATTTAAGCGATGTGGAGCATGCGGATTTGACAGTCACCGCCTCAACCATTGATAGTGACCTCACGCAATCATCGACATCACGTATGATAGAAGTTAAAGCGCGTGGCACCTATCGAGATTTGCCGTTGTCCTTGCAAGGAAAGATTGGCGTCATTGACAGTATGGCGGATTTGCAAAAGCCTTATCCTCTCAGTATCGAAGGCTCGATCGGAGCAACCTATGTGAACGCATCAGGTACGGTCGCGAAGCTTGCACAGTTGCAAGGATTGGATCTCCAATTGGCTTTGGCGGGCGCAAGCCTGGCTGATTTATTTCCTATACTGGGCGTGCCATTGCCACCCTCGCCTGCGTACTCTGTCGGCGGTCGGCTATCACAACGAGATAACGTATGGAATTTTCAGAATTTCAGCGGCCGACTTGGTAACAGTGATTTACATGGGCAATTCCTTTTAAATAGAACTTTGAAACCGCAATACATTAATGCCGATCTGCAATCCGAAAGCCTCAACTTAAAAGATCTCTCCGGACTCATCGGTGGCCGTAGTGATTCTGGAAAACCGATTGTGAATTCAAAAACCGTGCTGCCTCATGATCCATTCAATTTTGAAAAACTTCATGCTGCAGATGCGGAAGTCAAATTTCGTGGCAAGAAAATTCAAACCCAACGTTTGCCGCTTGAAGATATGTCAGCGGTACTGAAGCTGAATGCCGGCGTATTGGAATTGAAACCCGTTTCGTTTGGTGTGGCGCGAGGACATATAGATGCATCCATCCATATCGATTCAAATCATGATCCGATTGAATCGGCTGCCGATATAACTATTCGACGCATTCAATTTGGTGAATTATTTCCGCAATTCAAACTTAAGACCGTAAACGCTGGCGTCATTGGCGGTCGCGTCAAGTTAGCAGGACAAGGTAACTCAATTGCCGATATGTTGGGCACCGCAAACGGACAGGCCGCTTTTCTAATGAATGGCGGAACGGTCAGTAATTTGGTTGTCAGATTGGCAAATCTCGACGTTGCGAATTCGCTAGTGGCCCTTTTAGGCGGTGATAAAAGTATGCCGATTCGTTGCATGGTGACTGATATGAAAGCAGTCAACGGCAAGATGACAGCAGACACCATGCTGCTAGATACCGAAAAATCGCTTATCCAAGGACAAGGCTCCATTAACTTCGCGGATGAAACCCTTGATCTCAGACTGACTTCACGACCTAAAGATAAAAGTTTATTGGCACTTAAAGGACCCATTGATTTAAGCGGAACCTTTAAAAATCCGCATGCGACTCCTTCATTAAAAAACGTTGGCGGACGTGCTGCATTGGCAGCGGTACTTGGCTCGGTGCTGGGTCCACTGGCGTTTGCGCCGCTATTGGAACTCGGCGGTGCGGAGGATGCTAATTGTGCTGCGCTTATTTCCAATGTGAAGGAGCGTGTTAATATTAAGATGCCAAGGCAAAAGCCCATGAATTACAAAATCGATAATGATATCGGCTTTACCAAACTCCGTTTCTAAGCGGAATTAAATCTTGCAATGCACAATTAGATGCGCTGTAGGAATATTCTCACTTAGATACGCGCGCTCATTCTATTTAGTACACTTATTCCGACAGTCATGCTGGACACAGACACGTGTTGCATCAGGTGGCGATTGTGAACAGTTTATCGCAGCTATCCTATTCAGTGATTAATAATTGCGTTGATGCGGTCATTATTCAAACTCTGGCAGGAACTATTGTCGGTTGGAATCCGGCAGCAGAGCAATTATTTGGCTACAAAGCAAAGGAGATTTTAGGAAACTCAATTAAAACCCTGAGTGCTCCAGGCAACATCCGCGAAGAAGAAATGCTGCTTGGTCAGATTGTCCAAGGAATCGCAATAAAATCATTACCCGCCATCCGCCTTCATAAGAAAGGTCAGCTGCTAGCAGTGAACATTACGTTGTCGCCTATTCTGAATAACAACGGCACCATTATTGGCGTATCCAGTATCGTTCGTCTTGCCGATAATGCTCTACTTGAGGCGCAACAGTTGATGCTGCTCGCATATCAAGATCATTTAACTGGACTGTCAAATCGTATACAGTTGATTGATCGATTGGAACAGGCAATGCGTCGCGATGAACGCAATGCACAATACGGAGCGGTGCTATTCATTGATCTTGATCATTTCAAAGTTGTAAACGATAACAATGGCCATTCTGTAGGTGATCGCATTCTGATAAGAACGGCGCGACGCATGAGGTCGCGATTACGGAGATGTGACACGATCGCGAGATGGGGCGGTGACGAATTTATCGTATTGATTGAAGATCTTTCTGACAACTTTGCCAATGCTGAAGAAAAGGCGCGTGAAATCGCCACAAAAGTAGTGCATTTCTTAAGTACTCCTTACCATGTAAAAGGACGAATGTACTATTGTCCACCCAGTGTAGGAGTTGCCTTCTTTTGTGGCACCCTGCAATCAGTGTCGACCGTAATTGATAATGCAGATAAGGCAATGTACGCCGCCAAATCCCGTGGCGGTTCACAATTCATTATAAGCGCCGCAAAACCTGTACGCCCTGACTATCTAAGAGCCACTGCTGAAGCCGACACCTTCGATAACTCTAACGAGGTTATTAACTCACATGTGCATGTCTATAAAACCACAGCAACACAGATGGATGTTGATCAAAGCAATAATTTATCAGGGTAATTGCTGAGTTAATGATTCACTTTAATCACAGTCCATATCACAAGCCATAACGTTGCCTTTCAACGTGTGGCAATGCAACTTCATTCATAAATTTCTGCTTGCTATAGCGTATTTGTTTTTTGCTATCGACATCCCAATATTCCAAATAGTCTACGGTAACTTTGATCAATATCATGCTATTTGAACCGCTACGCGTCTCGTGCGCATTGCGGTGAATTGACCGGACTTTTTGCTGAAGCGCAATATTAGTGACAACAAAGGCAGTTCCGGAAACCGACAGTGCTGCATAGTCGTCTGCGTCACCACAATAAATACAGACTTCTGGATTACGCTCAACATGGTTAACTTGTGGCGCATTTGTATCTACAAAAAGCCATAGCGTACCGCTTTCATCGGCAAATGGACTGCTAATGCGACACGTACTTAATCTGCCGTCGGCCTCAAGCGTTACTAAAACAACATGTCTGTGATTTTCGACTACTGCAGATAGACGCGAATACATCATTTCATTATTCATGTCTTACATTAAACTTTCATTGGCGTAAATGTTATATATGTAATCATCATATTCTCGTCAGATGTTACTGACGACAGATAGACGTTGTCCCACCTCGCCACTTTGTATGTACATCCTTATCATTATTTTGGCGACTTTTACATTCGTGTGCACCATATGAATTTACTGCGCGCTCGTGCTTGGTTACATCTATCACGATGTGCCCTAACACATTGGCTCTCCGATCAAGCATCTTCGATTGGTGCCGCGTTGGCGTTTTATTGTGCGTTTTCATTTGCGCCATTACTGGTTATTCTGGTAAGCGTTGTCAGCTGGTTAGTAGGTACGGATCGAGCGTATGGTTACATAGACTCGCAACTAACATCCTTATTCGGTGTTAACACAACAAGTATCTTGCTATCTGCGATGAAAAGCTCACAAAAAGGCAGCGGGTTACTAGCAACAATAGTAAGCGTTGTGACTTTATTGATTGGTGCTACGTCGGTATTTTCTGCGTTGCAAACAGCGCTACAACAAATTTTTGGTACTCAACAGCAGGACTCCAGTGGTTTATGGTCCATACTGCG
>JAICKZ010000329.1 GCA_025927665.1 Steroidobacteraceae bacterium
GTGCGCAAGCTAGATAACTCACATCGGTTGCGGCTTTACGCGTGAATACCGGATAGTCGTTCAATCCTGCGATTTGGCAGCGTTTGATTTCACTATCCCAATAGGCACCTTTGACAAGTCGTACCGTAATGGATTTGTGAATGTCCGTTGCAAGCGCACTTAACCATTGCAATACGGGCAAGGCGCGCTTTTGATACGCTTGCACGGCCATTCCCAATCCTTGCCATTCTTTAAGTGAGGGTTGACTTGCCACCTGCTCAAATATTTTCAGCGACATTTGCAATCGCTCGCTTTCTTCTGCATCAACGGTGAGATGTAGATTGTATTGTGCGGCCAGTAATGCCAACTCATACAATTTATCTGCGAGCGCAGCGACTGCATGTTTTGACTGCAAGGGCTCGTAACGAGGATATAGGGCTGACAGTTTCACTGATATTGCATGCGGTCGTTGTGAAGGCGTGTACTGCTTTCCAATTGCTTCTATACCGTGTGCATACGTATCGAAATATCGCTTGGCATCAACACGTGTCTTAGCTGCTTCACCCAGCATATCGAACGAACATAGTAAGTGTTCATCGTAAGCTCGCCGTATGGCGGCATTGATGTTTTCACCCAGCACAAAATGATCGGCCAATAAACGCGTGGCGGCAATTGCGGCGTTGCGAACTACCGGCTCACCCAAGCGTGCAACCAAACGATGCAAGATTCCCTGTTCATCGTTAAGCATTGATTGGGCCAACGACAATCCCCACGTCGCACTGTTCACCACGATGGAATCGGCTTGACCTTGATGTGCTCGCCAATCGCCATGCGACAACTTGTCACGCAATAGCTTATTGATCGTGGTGGTATCGGGTATACGCAACAATGCTTCACTAAGTGCCATCAAGGCCAAGCCTTCTGCATTGCTAAGCTGATACTCACTAAGGAACGCTGATAGCCAATCACCTTTTTGCTCTTGCTGTAAATGCGTGAGAAATCGATGCGCCAGTTCTTTTGTTTGGTCTTTTGTTATTTGAAATTGTGCATCGTGATGTGTGAACGAATTAATAAGTGCGGGAAGCACTTCGTGTTCTGCAAGTCGATAATGTGCAGAGATACGTTCATTGGCTATCGCCAAATTAGAAGCGATCAACCTGGAATCTGCCGAGCCACTCATGTGATGATCTCCGCAAGTAGTGCAACTACTATAGCGGTTGATCACATGAACGCAACCGCTTGATTACAACCACTTCACCGCGGTAATGATTTTTCCGTCAGGCAACAATTCCAGTGTGCGATATCCCGGCGGTTTGTTGTCGATCGCAAAGTCTGCACTATGAGGTAGAAACTGCGAACAGGTTGAAGGCGTGGACATGTAGTGTACGTTATCAATGACCGTATCCATTGCTTGATGCACATGACCCCACAGTACGCCACGAACATTGGCATGCTTTGCAATGCATGCGGTGAAATCCGGCGCATCGCGAAGTCCAACTTTATCCAGCCATTCGCTTCCCATCTGGACGGGATGATGATGCATGCACAACAGCGCGTGATGCGTTGAGTACTCACTCAGTATCTCATCGATCTCTGCCAACTGCTCATAGCCAAGTTCGCCATCCGCAGTATTGGCAATCCAGGTGTTGATCAAAATCAAGACCCAATGACCAAGCGGATTAACCTGCGAAATTTCAAATGGTTTGTCGCTCAGCGTGCTGTACATGACTTCGGGAATATCGTGATTGCCAGGAATGCAGTACACGGGTGTTGATGAACTCTTAAAAATGTCACGTACCTGCGCATAGCCATGCGGATCATCATGCACCAGATCACCGGTGAGCAAGGTGCCATCGCTATTTGGAAAATGTTTTTTGGCATGCGCATACACCGCTTGCGAAGTTGCAAACGGTTCGACACCGCGCAACTTGGCGTATTTATCGCCAAGCAAGTGCGTGTCTGTTAAATGCAGTAAACGAATGACGTCGGACATGGGTAAATACTATCAACTGTTTTGAGAAACTAAGTTGAATAACCACCCATTAGGCCGTTTCGCGGGGCTTTATTTCCAAAAAATAATTTGCGCTGCGTCGCAATTTTTGGGTTTTCTTTAATTAGCGACAGGTGCGACGCCAATAGGTTTCTCCGACCCCAAAGTTCAAACAATTCTTAAGAATTGATAATCAACTCATCAAGAAATTTTTCTACCGTCATTTTTTCGAGTTGATTGTGATTGATCAGTTGAGTATTGATGCGCTTAGATTGTGCTGAAGAAAAGTGTGCCGTGACACTATCAGAAAACTTTTTCATCAACACCGGCATGCCTTCCACCCGTCGCTTACGATGACCAATAGGATAATCCACCGCGATGCGTGCTGTGTTGGTTCCGTCTTTGAAGAAAACTTGCACCGCATTACCGATATAACGTTTATCTGCCGCGTAGTAATCGGTAGTGAATTGCTTGTGCTCAAGAACTTGCATTTTATTTCGTAGCTTGTCCACGCGTGGATCAGTCGCAACATCGTCTTCATAATCAGCGGCCATCAAACGACCGAATATTAATGGAATGGCAACCATGTATTGAATGCAATGATCACGATCTGCGGGATTCGCAAGCACGCCTATTTTATCGATGATGCGTACGCCTGGCTCTTGAGTTTCAATAATGATTTTGTCGACATGATCGAGCTTATCTTTTACCTGTGCATGCAGAGTCATCGCCGCTTCAACGGCGGTTTGCGCATGAAATTCTGCAGGGTAAGAAATTTTGAATAACACATTCTCCATCACGTAACTGCCCAATGATTGAGCAAGTTTCACTTCCTTACCTTTGAA
>JAICKZ010000008.1 GCA_025927665.1 Steroidobacteraceae bacterium
AATTATTATGATGAAGCAAGTGGTCTGTACAAACTATTTGTGAGCAACATCACGTACACACTCTTATCAACAACATTTTTTTATCATATCGATGTCATTTTTTTCTCTTCAACATCACTTCATTGCGTTCACATCACTCTAAATTGATGATGAAACGCCATTCACTTGCTTCAACGGGTGTAATTGACAGTCGATTGCCGCGCTTCAGTATCAATAACTGCTTTAGTTCTTGTTCCTGATGCCGACGCAGTTCATCAAGTGTGATGATACGTTTGAATTTGCGCTGCAATTTCACATCGATCATCAACCAACGCGGATCATCACACTTACTGGCAGCGTCATAATGATCATGTTTACGATCAAACTGCGTTGGATCAGGGTATGCCGCACGACTGATGGTAACAACACCCGCAATTCCAGGTTGTGCACAGCTAGAATGATAGAAGAAGGCTTGATCATTCACCTGCATTTGATCACGCATGAAGTTACGTACCTGATAATTGCGTACTCCATCCCAACAAGTACTCTGTTTTGGCGCAGCTACCAGATCATCAATACTAAAAGCATCAGGTTCGGATTTAAGTAGCCAGTAATGCATAATGACCTCATCGATTAAAACGTATCAATGCATGTTCAGTAAGCATTGCATCCATTTGAATATCATGTGCTTGCACTTCGATTGCAGAGATTTTCTGAAATGAATACGCCACACCAATCAAGATGGGTTTATGGTGCTGCAATCGGCTCATCGCTGCGAAGTAACGATCATAAAATCCACCACCCATGCCTAATCGATGGCCTGCATCATCAAAGCCAACGGTGGGAACCAACACCACGTCCAGCATACGTACTGCCACTGGCGAAGATCTGACGATGAGTTGCTGCATGCCCCAGCGATGTTTGATTAATAATGAACCAGGTTTGAAGGGGCAAAATATCATCTGGCTGCGTTGCATGTTCACAATCTGCGGAATAAAAACTTTGCAACCACGTTGCCAGGCAAGATTGATTAGCGGTTGCAAGTTTATTTCTTCGTCAGTTGCAAGGTAAACCGCAATGCGTTGGCCGCGGTGCAACCATCCAGAACGCGCCAAAAGTTGTTTAATGCGATTTGCAGCGAAGTACTTGTAAGAGGTAGTGACAGCGCGACGTCGTTGACGCAATTCTCTACGCAGTTTATTACGCGATGCATTGGATGTGTGCATTGAGAGCATCAGCACATACAAAAGAGGAGGCGCCACCCGCTTATGCCGTCATAGCCATTGCTCTCGACACGGAGCAATAGGTGGGACCTAGCTACGGCACATAAGGCTTTCCGTTTTGACACGGACATGCACAGTGTTGCCGCAAGCCATAGCCCCGAGGGTATTAACATTAGGGTCGAGAGGTAACCCGACATATGTCGAACACAGCAGGCGGCGCCAAGCTGAATCTTAATTTGATTGAGCAGAATGTACTAGCACCTTTGTCGAAAATAGCGGCAATCATTTTTCTTGATGACCTGTAAGGCAATCCATGAGCCCATTATCGAGCCCGTTATTACAGATAGTGTTTAAGCGAGGCGTTGCAAGGCTCTTCAATACTGCGCAATGAGAGGTTCAAATTTCCAACTGCTTACCGCGGCTGATGGCAGTTTCGACGCGTTCGCGTAAATTGCGTACCCGATCGAGTAATCCCACCTCGCTACTGGATTCTTTGCGACGGTCTTTCAATAATTCGTTGGCAATATTCAATGCAGCCATCACTGCCACGCGATCCAATCCCATCACGCTGGCACTGTCGCGAATTTCTTTCATCTTGTTGTTTAAATATTCTGCGGCGTCTAGTAGATCGGTGCGTTCTTCCATCGGGCAAGCGACTTGATATTCTTTTTCCAGAATTCGGACGCTGACACGTGTCATGCGATCGTTCATGCAGTGTGCTCCATGGATTTCAGGCGGCCAATCATTCCCTCTACGCGCGCACGCACCGATTCATTTTTTTGCAATAGACCGGCGCGCTCCGAAACTAATATTTCATTGCGTTGCCGCAATGCATAATTTTCTTCCTTAATTTGATTCAGTGTATTTACTAGTTCCTCTACTCGCTTTTCGAGGCGGCGTAACTCTTGTTCAAAGGACGATTTGGCGGGAGAGTCGTTCATGGCTGGACGATGCGGCTTGTGAGAAATGAAAACAGTTAATAGCAGATGTTGAGTATGAACTCAATGCATGCACAGTGCTACCATAGGCAGATGCTGAACGTTACCTTTGCTGAAATCAATGCTGAACTGCATGAGATCGAACCAGAACTGGACGCTGCCGAAGCGCACGGTTGCCTATGCGGTGTTCTTTGCACCATTAAAAGTCTTTCCGCTCAGGATTGGCTGAATGAATTGCTGATAACCGAACAGAGCGACGACACAATGGTCGCGATGACGTTGCCGCCGTTACTAGAAACCTCGGCATTGGAACAGTTATTTACCGAAACGCATAATGCATTGCACGGTGACGCCATGGAATTCACACTGTTGTTGCCTGACGATGACTCACCATTGGCAATTCGCGTTGCGGCGATGGCGCAATGGGTAAGTGGGTTTTTGTATGGATTTGGTACGGGCGCTGCTGCGTTGGATGACGTTCCGGATTCAGTTACCGAAGCGTTGCAAGACTTTACGCAAATAGCTCGCGCCAATCCTGATGAAGTTGCTGAAACCGAAGAGGATGAAAGCGCTTACGTCGAATTGATTGAATATCTACGTGCCGCTGTGCAGGTGTTGTACGATGAACTTGCAGTGTGGCGTGCCACTCAGCCGTCACGACCGTCACCGGGATTTTTGAATTAAAATTTGCCTTTGAATTAAGTTGAATTAACCACTCATCATTTTCACCATCATGCCCAGCAACGAATATCAGCAACGTCGTAAACAATTACTAAAAATGATCGGCAAAGGTGGCATCGCCATTCTGCCCACCGCACCCGAACGACAACGCAACAACGATGTGCAGTATCACTATCGGCCCGCCAGTGATTTTTTCTATCTCACCGGCTTTAATGAACCTGAAGCAGTCGCCGTGTTGGTGCCAGGGCGCAAGCAGGCGGAATATATTTTATTCGTACGTGATCGTGATGCCACGCGCGAAATTTGGGATGGCAGACGTGCAGGCCCAGAAGGTGCAGTCAAACAATTTAATGCTGATGATGCGTTTCCCATGGACGATATCGATGAAATTTTGCCTGGCTTGATGGAGCATTGCGAACGCGTGTACTACACCATGGGTGTCAGTGCGGAGTTTGATCATCGGGTGATCGGTTGGGTGAATGGCTTGAAAGCGCAAGGTCGTGCAGGCATTCATCCGCCACAAGAATTTATCGCGCTGGATCATCTACTGCATGACATGCGTTTGTACAAATCGCGTGGTGAAACAGCGCTGATGCAACGCTCTGCCGACATTGCCGTGGGTGCGCATGAACGCGCCATGAAGTTTGTTCAGCCTGGTCGCAAGGAATATCAGGTGATGGCTGAGTTACTGCACGAGTTTCATCGTCACGAAGCGGATATTTCTTATCATCCCATTGTTGGTGGTGGCGCCAACAGTTGCATTCTGCATTATCACGAAAACAATGCGGTTTTGAATGATGGCGATTTGCTATTAATCGACGCCGGCTGTGAGTATGGCCTATATGCATCCGATATCACGCGCACTTTTCCAGTCAATGGTCGATATACGCCCGAACAACGCGCCGTATACGAAGTGGTGCTCAATGCACAATATGCCGCCATTGCTGCAACCAAACCGGGTAATCATTGGAATGCCCCTCATGATGCCGCGGTGCGAAGTATTACGCAGGGCTTGACCAAGATTGGTTTGTTGAAAGGTAAGTTGCCTGCGTTGATCAAAGACGGTGCTTATAAACAATTTTTCATGCATCGCACGGGGCATTGGTTGGGCATGGATGTGCATGATGTGGGTGATTACAAAGTGGGCGACGAATGGCGAGTGCTGGAACCAGGTATGGCACTCACGGTTGAACCGGGCATTTATATTCCTGCCGGTTCAAAGGGAATTCATAAACGCTGGTGGAACATCGGTGTACGTATCGAAGATGATGTCGTCGTCACCAAGAATGGTTGTCATGTGCTGACAGGCGCGTTGGCGAAAGAACCGGATGAGGTTGAAAAGTTGATGTCGGCTGCATGAGTAACTTCTCTCAGACAACTCAACGCAAAGATAAGCAAATAACTGGATTGGCTGGTGAGCTATTTGTTGCCGCTGAGCTGCTTAAGCGTGGATTCCAAACATCAGTGACGTTTGGAAATGCTAAGGCGATCGATTTGTTTGCACTTAATCCTTCAACAGGGCGCACATTTGCCATTCAGGTTAAGTCTCTTAGAAAGAAGAATTTCTTTCTTCTTGCCCACAAGAATGTCGAACCAAAAAATATTTACGTTTTTGTTCTTTTAAACGACCCAGGTGAAGCCGTTCGGTATTTTATAGTTCCTGGTAGCAAACTCGCGAGCGATCCACAAAGCTTTAGGAGGTATTTCTTGGGTGAAAAAATGCCTGGTATCCACGTAAACTCTTTAATCGAGTTGGGATATGAGAATGTTTGGAGTGTTTTCGATGACACCGAACAGCCACTTTGATTTCGATATAACCGCACATAACAAGCCGTATGTCGATACAAACTACGACCTTCTCATCTGCGGCGGTGGCTTGGTGGGTGCAAGCCTTGCATTGATGCTTAAACCGTTGGGATTGCGTGTTGCGTTAATCGAAGCGCATCTCTTTAGCGATAAATCACATCCGAGCTTTGATGAGCGCACGACGGCTTTGTCCAACAGCAGTCGTCGTATATTTGAAGCCATCAATGTGTGGCCTTTGTTGCAATCACAAATTACGCCTATCAAGCGTATTCATGTTTCCGATCAAGGTCGCTTTGGATTTGCACGACTCACTGCAGAAGAACAAGGTATTGCAGCCATGGGCTATGTAGTTCCCAATTGGCAAATGGGCACGGCGTTGTGGCAGCGTTTGCAAGCAGAACAAATTGAAGTGATCGCACCTGCAAAAGTCATTCAAGTCAATGCGATTGTTCACTCCCAAGCACATCGTAGCATTCAAGTTGAAACCAGCACGAGAACACACTCGTTGAACGCGCGACTTATCGTTGCTGCTGACGGCGCGCATTCCGTAGTGCGCGATGCGGTTGGTATTGGACATCGACATGTTGATTACGGACAAGTGGCGGTGATTGCCAATGCACTCACTCAAAAATTTCATAACCACGTTGCTTATGAACGCTTTACGCCACGCGGACCGGTGGCTGTTTTGCCGTTGACAGATGCACGCGTGGGATTGATATGGACGGTTGCAACACAACGCGCTGATGAAGTGTTGGGATGGAATGACAATGAATTTCTAGCTCATTTCCAGCAAGAATTTGGTTTTCGTCTCGGCCGCTTTTTAAAAGTGGGCGAACGTCATCACTATCCATTGGCATTGATACGTGCCGATGCGCATAGTGCCGAACGTATTGCCGTGATCGGTAACGCCGCGCAAATGTTGCATCCCATTGCCGGTCAGGGATTGAATCTCGGATTGCGTGATGCCGCAACCTTGGCCGAAGTGCTTGCCGATGCGTTGCGCAATCATTCCAACAGCGTGAATCCCAATACTATGGACGCGGGCGATCACGTTGTATTACGGCGCTACAGCGAATGGCGACAACAGGATAGCAAACGCATCATTGCTTTTACCGATGGCTTGGTGCGTATGTTCAATCAGCCGTTGGGATTGATCAAATTGATTCGCGACATGGGATTGTTGGCATTCGATATGTTACCGCTTGCTAAAGATGCGCTGTCGCAGTTGTCAGTGGGCGCGGCAGGGCATATTCCACGTCTGTCGCGCGGAGCGCCGCTGTGAACAAACATCAACTCGATTTTGATATCGTGATATGCGGTGGCGGAATGGTGGGTGCCACGCTCACGGCATTGCTTGCCACTGATCGTCACCTGAAAAGTTTGCGCATTGCATTGATCGAAGCACAGATTCTATCGCCACCGACCGATGAAGTTGATGTGCGTGTCTCAGCCATCTCACGCGCATCGGAGCGAATATTATCGCATTGTGGTGCATGGAGTTTAATCCAGCCATCACGACGCTGTGCTTATCAAGACATGATGGTATGGGACGGAGAAAGCATTGCGCCTGATTTAAACAACACCCAACTAGCATTGCATTTTTCAGCGGCCAGCATGGCCGAACCTAATTTGGGTTACATCATTGCCAACAACTGCGTGCAGTGGGCGGCGCTTGAACGTTGCAATCAACTGGGTGTCACGCGTTTTGCAACTGCATTGTCATCCGTCAAATTTGAAGAAACGCATGCATTGATTCAACTGAATGATGGCCGCTCCATCACAGCATCTCTTGTCGTGGGCGCCGATGGTACCAAAAGCGTCAGTCGAGACTGCGCGGATATTAAAGCGCATGTCAAATCTTACGAGCAGTCGGCGCTGGTTATTCATGTACGCACCGAGCACCCACATCAACACACCGCGTGGCAACGATTTTTGTCTGCTGGACCTATTGCGTTCCTGCCGTTGAACGATGGGCGCAGTTCAATTGTATGGACCACCACTCCAGATCATGCGGCTCAGTTGTTAAAATTGGATGATGTCGCGCTCGCTGTTGCGATTGGCCATGCCAGTGATTACGTGTTGGGTGATATAGAGATCGCAGGTGTGCGCGCGGCTTTTCCCTTGCAATTTGCACATGTGGATGAATATTGTCGTCCACGTTTTGTATTGGTTGGCGATGCAGCACACAGCATTCATCCGCTTGCAGGGCAAGGGGTTAATTTGGGAATGATGGACGCCGCGTCACTCGTGCAGGTGTTAAGCGATGCTCATCAAGCGGGGGCGAGTGCCGATGCTTTGAGTGAACTGCATGTGTTGCGTCGTTTCGAACGTTGGCGTAAATCCGAAAACACGGTCGCGCTAGGGATGGTCGACACGCTCAATCGTCTGTTCAGCAATGACAATATGACGGTCGGTATGGTGCGTCGTACTGGATTGCGTGCCGTGGAGAATGTACCGATGCTGAAGCGATTCTTCACGCAACATGCATTAGGTATTGCAGGTGATGCGCCGAGGATGGTGAAGGCGGTCTAAAGGTATTAAAGAAAAATTCAACGAACCATCACATTGGCTCCACAGGCCTCAACCACGCTTCTGTACTCACAGGTTGATGTGTTCGCAGCCATTGAAATATCAAGCTGTGCCATAGCACACGCGCGACATAGGTGCGGGTTTCGTTGAAGGGAATGTTTTCGATCCACACATCGCTGTCCATGGTTGATTCCGGTAGCCAGCGACGTACAGCAGTGGGGCCGCCATTGTATGCGGCCAAACCCAATACAGTTTGATCATTAAATGCGGTGATCATTTGTTTCACATGCACGGCACCCAACGGGACATTCACCGCAGGTTTGAATAAGTCTTCATCACTGGGTTTTGGCAGCTTTAATCGCTTGGCCGTCATTCGAGCCGAAGATGGAATCAATTGCGTAAGGCCCAATGCATTGGCACTGGATTTGGCATCGCGACGATACAGACTTTCTTGTCGGAGCAATCCATAAATGAAATCACTCTGCAATCCGCTAAGTAGTGCGCCAGATTTCACTGCTTCATCAAAAGGACGAGGATATAGAAATTCATAGTCATTGAATTGGCCTTGCCTGGCGGTGATCAAAATCGCTTGCTCGTACCATTTCCACTCGTGCGCAAGTGCAGCGGCGACAAATTGATCGCTAGTACTTAAATTTGAAAGAACGGAGTTCCACTCACTATTCGCTTGTTGCGTTAGTTGTACAGAAACCAGTTCGCGTATGCGTTGCATATCAGGCAATACCGATACTTTTTGCAAAGCCGCTGCATCGAAAACGAAAGCGAGTGGATGCGGCAAATAAGGTGAGTTGATTCTCGCTGCTGCTAATGCGGCAAAATAATTATCTTCAGTATTCACCAACTGTTGATAACTTGCATGTGCTGCATCAATGCCCTGCGTGCGTTCAATGGCACGCGTTTGCCAATATCGCCAGCGTACTTGTGATTTCAATGCTGCCGGCATGGCATTGATCAATTTATTCACCAGCGCCCAATCTCCACGCCACAGTGCGGCACGTGCCTGCCATTCGTATGCTTGATCGTTCATATCTTTCGGCATGACCCGAGAGAAATATTCCAATGCTTCACTACGGCGATTCCATGCTAATGACAGTGACAAACTTAAAATGTAGGGACTGGCATCGTTATCATTCAATCCAAGCGCAGTAATTAAACGTGGCAAGCGCAACAGAGCGGCATCAGGGTTTTTTCGCGATAGTCTTGTCCAACCATCCAGCAATGCAGTGGACTCATATTTAATGTCAGGATGCAGGATGACCTCGTCGATGGCTGCTAATGGATTTTCTATCAATGAAATCCATTGCAGCAGTGGAACGGCTTGTGGAGCGGGCACTCCGTCAACGAGGTCATGGGCTAATTGATAGTTACCGCTCTTTAACGTCAAGCGAATACGCTGTTCCAACAATTCTGTCGTAATGATGTGACTATCACGTGCCCATTGAAATGGAGCATTGCAGGAGGCCGGCAGACGCTCGCCAGTCAACCATAGCGGTGGAATTAATACGGGTACTTCACTCTCGTGTTGTGTCGCCAGCAACGCACTGATGCGATTACAACGTAGTTCTGCATCACCATCATCTCGATAGTATTCAAGAAAGGTTGGCCACAAAGCACGTGACGCCAGCGATAGCAGCCACGCATGGCGTATCTCATGAGTCACTGGTGCGGCGTTATGAATGACAAGAAAAGCAACGATACGTTGATCTATCTGATTGAATGTCGCTGCATGTTGAAGTTCATTGATCAATCGCACAGCTTGTAAGTACGGATAAAGAACATAGCCCTTTAATGTTTTGCTGTCTGGCCCAACCTTCTTGTTTTGTTGGATGGCCGTGTATGCATGCATGAATTCGCTGCGTTGTGCAGTGAGAGTATCAATCGTGCTGCTGGCGATTGAAGGCAGCAATGCCAGTAAAAGAATGATCAAGCGCATGGTTTAAATAGACAGTGGAATAGCGAAACAGTTGCAGCTTAGGATGATAGGGTGTTGACAACTGCCGCAACGCTGCCGGTATTCAACACTGAAATTCTCAGTTCCGGCAACTGTGCGCATTGTAACACAGTAAAGACGGGAAGCTTAAGTCGTGCAAGATACAACTTGCATCCATGTTTGCGCACATCTTTGGAGAATTGATCCAGTGCTTCCATTACTGTGCCGTCGATGTTGGGTGATTCTTCAAGACTGAGGATCAATGTATGTATGTCACGCGATTGCCGCAGTATATCCAAAGCTTTGCCGAACATGTCATCGGCATTGGCGAAGAACAACGGTTCGTCAGGCCGAATGATTAATGTATTGGCGAGGGCATGCACTTCTGCATGCGAATCCATGGGCACATAGTCATGTGTTTCTTGCAATCTACCCAACACGCTGATACGTGGTTGCGCAAGACCACGCACGAGTAAAACCATACTGAAGGCCACGGATACCAACAGACCATCCAACACACCGAGCATAATTACCGCAACAACTGATACCAACACCACGAGACGATCCCTTCGCCATCGTATGTAAGGTTGCAATGGTTTAAAACTCAATGCATGTTGCATGGCATAGATCACGATTGCCGCGAGGACTGGCTCGGGAATCAGTGCAACATACTTTAATAAAAGCCAGAGCGTGATCAGTATATAAATTGCCGCAGAAAAACCAACCAATCGCGAACGCGCGCCAATGACTTGGTTGGTGACAGTGGCAGAGTAACCGGCACCCACTGGCAATGCATTCAAGAGACCGCAGCAAAGGTTGGCGATACCGAGCGCCAGTAAATCACGGTTCACATTGATCGCATCTCCCTGTTGCAACGCGGTGGTACGTATGGAGCTATACGATTCAGCGAAGATGATCAACATCAATGCCAAAGACAATTCCGTAACGCGCAACCATTCATCATCGAGGAGCATTGGGATATGTAACTGCAGAGCCAACAATCCCTCCGTTACGGTGATATCACCTACAACCGCAATGTGATGGCTATACAGATCAAACCAGGTAGATAGGAAGACACCACCAATCATGGCGAGTAAAGGTCCTGGAATTCGCGGCCAGCGTTTACATAGGAAGAGCAGCATCAACGTAGCGATGCCAAGAGCGAGACTGTATGGATTCCATTCTTGTACTCGACGGAGCAGTTCGTACGATAGTGGCAAAACATCACTCTGTGCACCATAGATGCCCGTAATTTTCGCAAATTGTCGCAACACGATAGTAACGGCTAATCCCAATGCCAAACCGCGAACAACAGGTCGGGCAATAAAATGAGCGATGCGACCTAAGCGAAAGATGGCGCAGATCAGAAACATAACACCTGTCACTATCACAAGCGCACTGCTCAGTTGCAACAGATGAGTGCTGTCTATAAATGAATGTAGTGCAGCGAGCAACACCACAGCAGATGAAGAAGTGCCTGCGACGATCGCAAAACGGCTGGTGCCCAATGCGCCGTAGACAAACAATCCGATACAAGCCGCAACTATCCCCGCCATGGGAGGCATATTGGCAAGGCCCGCATAAGCGATAGCTTCCGGTAAAATTATTCCCGCGACAGAAATGCCCGCCAACAAATCAAGCCCGTGGCGTCGCTGCGAATCATTTGCTGCCATGGATAAATGTTGCATGTCATTAGTTTAATTTATTTTATACTGCTGTGAGGCAGATAACTTTGCCGCTACAATTCGAATTATTTTTACTTTGGAGTTTGTATATGTCAGAAGTACACGGTGGACATGCGCATCCGGTTGAAGGCGATAAGTTTGGCTCGGTGGTGGGTGTTGTCGTCGCAATTATTGGCATTTTTTTGGCCGCAGTAACCATTGAATCGCATCGCGCACATACCGCAGCGATTGTTCATAAAACCGAAGCCAATGATCAATGGAATTATTTTCAGGCCAAGAAAATTCGTGGCCATGTCAGCGACGTTGGATCGACTCTCGTGAATGCACTGAGTACCGATGCGTCGCGCGTCGCCAGCATTAGCGAAAAACTACGGGCTGATGCCAAGCATTATTCTGACGATGCCGATGAAGTAAAGAAGAAAGCTGAAGAAAAAGAGCACGAGACCGAACTTGCAGAACATCAAGCCGTTCGCTTTGATTTAGGCGAAGGCTTTCTGGAACTTGGGTTGGTACTGTCTTCGTTATACTTCCTTTCACATCGCAAGCTATTTCCTGCGTTGGGTTTTAGTGCTGCGTTGATCGGTTTGGTGATTGGCGTCAGTGGTTTTTTGGTTTGAATGGTTCGACAGGCTCACCATGGGCGGAATAAAATATTGGGTTAAACTCAAATATAATTCGCTGAGCTCGTTCATGCTCACTCTGATTCCGTTCATACAAGCTTGTCGAAGTATTTCTAATTTGTAGCGCTTATCTTCGACAAGGGCGAGTTGCATTGCGCTGAAATTACTTACTTCGGCGCTTCCAATCCTTTTGAATAGAGCACGGTGCCATCCGGTGTTACCAGAATGGCATCGACATCATCGAGACGATTGTAAATTTCCATAGCCTTCTCTGGTCCCAGTACAAATGCCGTCTTTGAAAGACCATCAGTACGTGTTGCAGTCGATGCAATAATCGTGGCGCTACGCACTTTGCTTGCAGAGTGGCCGGTCTTTGGATCGATGATGTGATGGTAACGAACGCCATCTTCATCGAAGAAACGCTCGTAGTCACCCGAGGTTGAAAGCGCGGTGTCGACCAATGGGATTTTCGCGATCACTCTATTGGCATCATCGGGGTGACGAATACCCACCACCCATGGCTTGCCAAATCGATCACCAATAATGCGGCTATCACCACCTGCGGTCACGAGTGCATGTTTGATACCGCGTGCTTGCAGAATGTGAATACCGCAATCTACAGAATATCCTTTAGCAATGCCGCCAAGATCAATGCGCATACCTGGCTGAAAAAATTTAATGGTTTGATTTTTCTGATCGAATATTAGATGTCGATAGTTGACGCCGGGTAATGCCTGGGCAATTTGTGCTTCGGTGGGTTTAATATGTTTGCGAAAATCGTACATGTAGCCGACGCTGGCGTAGGTGATATCAAATGCACCGTCGGTAATTTTCGAGAATTCCACAGCCTGTTGCAATAAATCAAATAACTCTTTGGTGAGCTTCACCGGATGTTGGGCGGCTTCCGCATTTACTTTGGATACTTCGCTGGTGGATTTGTACACGCTCATGCTTTCATCAATGCGCCGCATCTCATCCATCACCGCATCAATGGCTTGATTGGCATGTACGCCATCTTCATCCCACAATTCCACCACGATGCGCGTACCCATGATGCCGTCGTCGACGCGTCGAAACCATTCGGCATTCACAGTGCCACACCAAACAAGGCAAAGCGTCAATACAACAACGATCTTTAGGTTCATGGTTGCGCCTCATTCATCTGCATGTGAGGCGATGTTTCTGCAGATGCAACTTCATCATCAACATCATTGTCAGTCGAATTGATCGTGGCGATCACTCCACTTTGATAAAGCTGAAACCAATCGCGATCAACGCTAAGGTCATCGGCTGCAAAGTCCGCATCTACTTCTGGTGTTAGCGGTGGTGGAGTAGCAAGCGATGCATAATCAAATATCTTAGGATCAGCCAAGTGCGAAGGCACGACATTGCAAATGGCAGAAAATATGGTTTCAGTCCGACCCGGATGTTCCAATTCCCATTGTTGCAACATCTGTTTGATGATGCGTCGTTGCGCATTATCTTGCGATCCACACAGTTTGCAAGGAATAATCGGAAACTCTCGGGCATTCGCATAGCGTTCGATATCGCGTTCGGCAACGTATGCCAATGGACGAATCACGACATTGCGCTTGTCTTCCGACAATAATTTAGGTGGCATGGCTTTAAGCTTGCCGCCAAAGAATAAATTAAGAAACAAAGTTTCGATGATATCGTCACGATGATGCCCTAGCGCAATCTTGGTAATACCATTGGCGACTGCAAAGGTGTACAACGCACCACGACGTAAACGTGAACACAACCCGCACATGGTTTTGCCTTCAGGAACGACACGCTTGACGACACTGTAAGTGTCTTGTTCGAGAATATGATAAGCGACACCCAGTGACTGCAGATACGCTGGCAACACATGCTCTGGAAAGCCCGGCTGCTTCTGATCAAGATTGACGGCAATCAAGTCAAACTTTATCGGCGCACGTTGTTGCAATGACAACAATATATCCAGCATGGTGTAGGAATCTTTGCCACCTGATAAGCAAACCATGACGCGATCATTGGCTTCAATCATATTGAAGTTTTCAATGGCGCGGCCCACTTGGCCACGCAAACGCGCCTGAAGTTTTTTGAAGTTATTGGAAGGTTTTTCGATGAGGTCCATCATTTACACATCTCACGCTTGTTCAAGGTACTTGTTTTCGACATATCTTAGCCATGCGGCGGCGGTCAATGGGCGCGAAGTAATGTCATGTATCAATGCAGTGGCCGGCAGTTTGTTGCCTGCACTATGCACATGTTGCCGCAACCACGCAAACACGCCAGTGAACTGGCCAGCGGTAATGTCCTCATCCAATGTTGGATAATCATTACGTAAGTGTTCCATTAACTGAGCGGCAATCATGGCGCCCATAACATAAGAGGGAAAATAGCCGAAAGCACCGACCGCCCAATGAATATCTTGCAAGCAGCCTTCAATATCATTTGCGGGTGTGACATTCAATCGACTTTGCATGTGCTGGTTCCACACTTCAGGCAGATCTTTAACTTTTATATCACCTGCCAATAATTCACGTTCCAGTTCGTAACGCAACATGATGTGAATTGGATAAGTGACTTCATCGGCGTTAACGCGAATTGCACTGCGTCGCACACGGGTCAACGAACGATAGATGTTTTCCATTTCCCATTCGGCGCCAGAGGCATTCAAAAAACGAGTCAATAACGGTTGCAGATATTGCACGAATGCACGATTGCGACCGATAAACATTTCTATCAACAGTGATTGACTTTCATGTAGTGCCATACCGGCATCACTACCCACCGGTTGATCACGATGATCGACCGGTAAGCCTTGCGCGTACATCGCGTGACCAGTTTCATGCAACACACCCATGAGCCCAGAAAGCACATTGTCAACCGAAAAGCGAGTAGTAATGCGTACGTCACCGCTGATGCCACCTGTGAAAGGATGTTCGCTTTCATCCAATCGGCCTTGATCAAAAGGAAAGCCCAATGTCTTCATCAATTCCAATGCCAATATGCGCTGTGTACTGGTGGCAACGTTGGTGGTAATCGGCAGTACTGTTTCAGTCGATTGTTTATCAATGGCTTGTTGAATAAGCGCAGGTAGTCGATGCGATAAAGTTGCAAACACCTGATCGATTTCTGCAGCGGTCAATCCCGGACTGAATTCATCTATTAAGGCATCATAAGGGTCGAGCTTCAGTGCCTGTCCCAATATCTGCGAACGATCGCGGGTGAGTTTTAAGAGTTCTTCAAGATGCGGCGCAAACAATGAAAAATTGTTTTGCTGTTTCGCATCACGCCACTTGGATTCTGCAACCGACGTTGCTTTGGCCATGCGTTTGATCAGTGCACTGGGAATGGCAATGGCATGATCATGTTCACGACGCATGCAACGTAGATTAGCGACTTGCCATTCATTCAAGCCATGGGCGTTAGCATGGGCGCGATCTAATAGGCGAGAGATTTTCGGTGCCGTCAATATGGTGTGTGTTTCAGTTTCCAACACAGCCAATTGTTCGCCGCGTTGTTCCACGCTGCCTCGCGGCATCATGACGGTTGCGTCCCACCGTAACAAGTTGGCCGCAGAACGCAGGGCATACAACCGTTTGAACTCACTTTCCAATTGATGATAAGGATTTTGCGCCATATGAACGATGACTTAGGAACGATGATTGTAATAAAGAGCTAATTCTAGCAGGCCGATGTGAAGGTCACGTACTGATACGCATATTGCCGGGTAGCTGACCAATTAAGTGTTTGTACATAGAGATTGACATGGCGGCGGTATCGAAACCTGTAATACATATAGCCGTTATAAATACTAGTTGAATATTGAATGGGACTTGCGCAATATGCTTTAAAACAAGGCTTTTTTGATGCCTCTGTGAAAGATGATTGTGATGTCTCCTAAGTGTGTGTTGTGAAAAATACCACAGCTTCAGTGCTCGATTACTCCCCCTTAATCTGAGTACTGTCATTTGGCCGGTAGCTCCTTCGCTACCGGCCTTTTTCTTTGGCAACACGTTAGTAATCGATGTTTTTCGGTCTTTGGCGTTGATTACGACGACTTGCCAAGATCGACACGATGCCTGGTGAAGTCCAATGCAATCCGCAATCCCGGTTGGGCGTCATCAATTTGCAACTGGGCGTGGTGAAAACGACACACTGCTGCGACCAACGATAAGCCCAATCCGCTACCCGGTTCGGCTTGCGCAGAATCCAACCTGACGAAGCGCTGGAGCACTCGTTCACGATCGGCAGTCGGTATTCCCGGACCCGTATCCGTGACAGTTAACGTAACTTCATTCTCAGTTTCGGTCACGGACAAACTGATTTGACCATTGGCGGGAGTGTACTTAATGGCATTGTCCAGAAGATTGGCAATAGCATGCGCCAGTAATTGCCGATTGCCCAAAATGCAGCCTTCCGCAAGCTGATCATAGTGCAGGGTAATGCCGCGTTCATCTGAGATCGGGGCATACAGTTCCGCCATGTCACGCGCTAATGTGCCCAAGTTAAGCTGGTTCATTTCGGTGCCTGAGGAGCCACTTTGCGCCTGGGCAATACGCAACAATGACTCTAATGTATGCAAGATAGTGTCGGCGTCTTGCATGGCGGCCGAGATAGCATCGCCTTCGGTTTGTGTTTGCTGCAGTCTTTCCAATCGCAGTCGTAAACGATTTAAAGGTCCACGCAAGTCGTGGGCAGTGCCATCAATCACAAAACGCAATGCAAGCGTAAGTTGTTCGATGCGTTCCAACAACGCATTTAAACCCGTGGCCAATTCATCCAACTCATCACCGCTGCCGCGAACGGGTAATCGTCGTGCGAAGTCACCGTTAGCAATACCTTGTCCAGCAACTGCAATGGCTTGCACCTGATTCAGTAAACGTCGATTCATCCATATTGCAATGCCAGCACCGATCAAGATGCTCAAGATCAATGCAAGCGCGCCCAGTCGTCTCATCACAGTGGCTAGACGCTCGCGTTCAATGATGTCGGTACCAATGAGTAAGCGATAATCATTCGGCAGCATCACCAGTGCGGCGCGAATTGGATGCTGTTCAACGCCATTACTAGTTGGAACATTGGCAGTGAATTCGTACCATTTATCACGTTGCTGAGTCAGTTGCGGCCAAGTATCAAGATTGCCTGCGAGTGATGCGTTGTTGGCATCGACTAACATGTACACCGAACGTGAACGATCCAGGCTTTGACTACGCGTACGAATCACCCCAATCAAGCCCCGCAATCCTACTCTGTCGTATTGTTCTGAAAGCCCTTGTAACTGCGATTCCATTACGGTGGTGGTACTGAGATCGACCGCACGCAGTGTCAGCACATATACGCTGGTAAATAACGCCGCGGTGACAAGGGCAAACGTCACGATATAAATAAGCGCGAGACGAACGACTGTGGTGCGAAAAAAGGGAGTGCGTAAATGCATTGAAGTTCTTTAATGCCATGCAGGAGCGAAGCAAGCTCCAAGCATTGATGCTAATTACAAGCTCAACTTAGAGCAAGCGCTACTGTAATCGATGCAAGACAGGTCTATGGAAGTAGTCGCATTCGAGACCGTAAATGTCGGCGTTGCTATTCCTGCGCCTCGCCAAACACATAGCCGATACCACGCACGGTATGAATTAACGGTACTTTATATTCACGATCTAGCGCTTGACGCAATCGACTCATGTGCACATCAATGACATTGGTTTGTGGATCGAAGTGTAAGTCCCATACTTTTTCCAACAACATTTTGCGGGTGACCACTTGATCCACATGTTGCATTAGATAAACCAACACATCAAATTCACGGGCGGTCAACAACAGTGATTTGCCATCACGTTCAGCATTGCGGGTCAGTAAGTCAACCGTGACCCCATGCGCGGTTATGCGTGACGGTGAGTTCTTGCCGCGTCGAAGTAAGGCTTCCACACGTGCGAGCAATTCTGCAAATGCATAAGGCTTGGTCAGATAATCATCGCCACCTGCTTTCAATCCATTGACACGGTCATCAACATTGGCCAGTGCACTTAAAATAAGAATAGGAGTTTTATGACCACGTGCGCGTAACTGTTCAACAATGGTCAAGCCATCCATGGAGGGCAACATACGATCGGCGATGATCAATTGCCACGGTTGTTGCATGGCCTGAGTGAGCCCTTCACGACCATCAACCACGTGGGCCACTTCGTAGCCATGTTCTTGCAGGCCACTTCGCAGCAATGTCGCTGCGTCCAGATCGTCTTCTATTAACAAAATACTCATAAAATATAACCAAACCCCAGGCATTACGCCTGGGGTTCTCTAGTGCTGTTAATTACTTAATCGTCTTTATCTTGATCTTGCGCGTTTTTCTTACTGTTTTCAGCAGGAATATTTACCGCCAAGTACAGATGCGAGCCGTCGCGCTCAATCAAAAACGCCACTGGCTTGCCCCGCGGCAGTGTTTGCACGAGCTTGGTGAACTGCGCAGGACCTTCCACCGTCTTGTTGCCTACTTTGACAATGATGTCCCCGGCAGTGATACCGGCACGTGAGGCAGGGCCCGGATTGACCTGGCTCACCAATACACCACCCTCGTGAACGGTGCGTTGCTTACGCGTCTCGGCATCCAACGGCTGTACCACAATATTCAGCAGCGCTTTGTTTTGTTTGACTTCGGAACTGGCCAGCTGCTGCGAATCGTCTTTCAACGTTGCAATAGTGGGATGAAGGGTTACTTCACGACCATCACGTAGTACTTTCATTTCTACACTGCGACCGATGGCTGTTGACCCCACCAATGGTGGTAGCTCAGCAGAACTATCAACGGCATGACCATCGAAGCTGATAATGATGTCGCCGGTTTGTACGCCAGCTTTGGCGGCGGGACCACTCTCATCAACTTGACCTACCAACGCACCACGTGGTTTGTCCATACCGAAAGACTTAGCAAGATCACTATTGACGGTTTGGATTTGAACGCCTAACCAGCCTCGTGATACGTGGCCACTCTTTTCCAATTGCGCTACGACCGATTCAACAGTGTTAATTGGAATTGCAAATGACAATCCTTGATAACCGCCGCTGCGAGTATAGATTTGCGAATTGATACCTACAACTTCACCGCGAGTGTTGAACAGTGGACCACCGGAATTACCGGGATTAACCGCTGCGTCGGTTTGAATAAAGGGTACATAAGTTTCATTGGGTAAGCGACGCGCTAATGCGCTGACGATGCCTTGCGTTGCACTGTAGTCAAGGCCATAAGGTGAACCAATTGCAAGCACCCATTCGCCTACTACCAATTGATCGGAGTTTCCGATCTTCACCGCACGTAGATTCTTGGCATCGATCTTTAGCAATGCAACATCACTTTGCTTATCCTTGCCAAGTACCTTCGCCAAGTATTCAGTTTTATCCGACAACGTTACAGTGACCGTATCTGCACCTTCAACTACATGTGCATTGGTCAGAATTTTTCCATCGGATGAAATAATAAAACCCGAACCCAATGCTTCAGCATCATGCATGGGTGGCTGGCCTCGAAATTGGAATTGTCGACCGTGCCCTCTGCCTTGATCGCCAAAGAAGTGGCGGAAAGGTTCTGGTAATGGATTATCGTCATCATCACCAAAAGGACTTTCTTCACCAAAGGGTGTATCCCGTATCGATTGTTTGGTACTGATGCGTACCACACTGGTCTGATTGTCTTTCACAATATCGCGAAATTCTGGTAATCCTGCCGGATTGGGCGCCGCAGTGGCCGCTACGGCAGCCGGTGTGCTGATGGCGCTTGATGCTGTATTGCCCATCAGTACCCACGCAGTGGTTACGACACTGAGTCCGGCAATAAACCAGCCAGCGTTGGAAAAAGTCTTTCTACTCATAGTAAGTCACCATAAACAGTGGTTAAACAAAGTGCGTTTAAAGATGAGCCTATATGAGCAAATTACAAGGCAATCAGCGTGGACATTACAAACATTTAAATCCAATTTGGATTGCTGCTTGCAATCCATTGCAAGCATGCAATGATTGCTAAAAATTAATACATACAGAATATCTATGGCTCGCGTACTGATTGTTGAAGACGAGACATCAATTGCCGATACATTGATGTTCGCGTTGCAAGCACAGGCGCTTCAATCAATGACTCAATTTCAAATTGATGAAGGTCGCTTGCAGATCAGCTATCGACAGCAATTATTGAATCTGACTTGTCACAAATCTCAATTACTGAACATCTAATTGCACGTCCCAATCAAGTGATGAGTCGTGAACAATTATTGGAAGCGTTGGCATTGCGAAGGATATTGGCTATGAACACAACATTGATAGCCATATCAAATCACTGCGCGCGAAATTACATGCCATTGCCGAGACCGATCCTATTCAAACACATCGTGGTTTTGGCTATCGCTACAGTCCGGAGCGCAGTTGATGTTTATCCGTTCGCTTGCGATATATATTTTTCTCGTTCATCTGTTGTTCGTGGGTCTTAGTAGTTACTTTGTACTGAAAATTGTCATGGGTGAAATCAAGCCCGGAGTTCAGATCGCTACGGGTATCGTTTTATATTGATCCCGCCAACGATAAATCATTGCTTTTAACCGTACAGGACTCCGCAGAATCAATCGTAATTTACCGGCTTGGTAACACTTCTTTACATTACGCACATCGACCAGCAATGTATTACGCTTAGATTGGCTGCAAGGCGCGAACGCGTTTGACCTTGAATCTTTAATTAATTTTAGGAGTGAGCCATGAGCGAATCTGAAATCACTAACACCACCCAACCTAAGCGGCGCATAGCATTGTGGGGTGGATTGTTCATTATTGTTGCAAGCATTGCGACCGCTGCAATTGCTCACACTGTATCTGAGCACATGGGTCCATTTGCCATGATGCACGGTGAATTTAACGTGCAAAAAGCCAGCGAGCACATCAAAAAGATGGTGGATAAGACATTGGAAGGTGTGGATGCAACCGACGATCAAAAAATCAGAGTGAATGATATATTGCAAGCTGCCTTCAAAGACTTGATCCCTGAACATCAACAAATTCATGATGCCCATGCTCAATTGACTCAATTGCTGTCGCAACCCGCCATAGATCGTGCCGCAATAGAAGCAATTCGAGCCAGTCAAATCGTGCAGCTCGATACGGCATCGCAACGCTTAATGTTGGCTATCGAAGATGCGAGTGAAGTGCTGACACCAGAGCAACGACAGAAATTGATTGCGATGCGTCAGCACCACATGGCAATGCATCACATGAGCAATTGAGATCACGTGACAGTACGTTTATTAATGATCGAAGACGATCAACGCCTGGCGCGAATGGTAGCCGAATACTTATCGCCCCATGGTATGAACGTTACTTCTTCAATCACGGCATCAGAAGGTCTCGCGCTATTAAAGCGTGAGACTTTCGATTTGGTGTTACTCGACTTGATGCTGCCTGATGGGGATGGTCTGGAGTTATGTGGACAACTACGTCGGCAATCATCACTGCCTGTCATTATGCTGACTGCACGGGGTGATCCCATGGATCGTGTGGTTGGATTGGAGCTGGGAGCAGATGATTACTTGCCGAAGCCGTTTGAACCACGTGAGTTGTTAGCGCGTATTCGCGCCGTATTGCGACGACCTCACTATTCGCTCGTGGAACGACGCACTCGCCAAGTATTGCGATTCGGGCAACTTGAAATTGATATTGATGCTCGCAT
>JAICKZ010000092.1 GCA_025927665.1 Steroidobacteraceae bacterium
AATATGGATATTGGTTAAAGCAGTGACATTGCGTGGCCATGTATTTCCGTCTCCTGCCAATTGAAGTTATGAGTTCATTCGGGCGTTTCCTGAGAATAATAATTGCACTTGGAAGTGCACTGCTTTTTACAACGGCAGAATCATCGCAACCAGCCGTGCGAGTGTTCGCTGCAAGCTCTTTGACCAATGCACTTAATGATATTGCCGAGCTTTACAAAAACGAAACCGGTCAATCCGTTGTCTATTCTTTTGCTGCCACCTCGACCTTGGCACATCAACTCGAAGCGGGTGCTCAAGCCGATATCTTTTTCTCTGCAGATATGGACTGGATGGATTACTTACAAGCGCATCAATTGATTGATGCATCGAGTCGAATCAACTTGCTTGGCAACTCCTTGGTGATGATTTGTCCGATTGATGCTCAAATAAAAATCCGTATTGGCCAGGGCTTTAAATTAAGTACGCTGTTGCACAATAGTCGATTGGCAATTGCTGACCCTGCATCTGTACCTGCTGGCAAGTACGCATACAGTGCGTTGCAAGCATTGGATTTATGGTCCGACGTGAAAAATAAGTTGGCAAGCGCGGAGAATGTTAGAGGCGCACTTAACTATGTTGCACTCGGTGAAGCTTCGTTGGGAATTGTCTATAAAACTGACGCATTGCTCGACAAGCGTGTTCGAATTGTTTATCAATTTAATGAACAAACGCATCCACCGATTATGTATCCGATAGCGCTGACACGTACTGCGACAAAGGAAACAAAACTATTCTTTGCCTACTTGCGCTCACCGGCAGCGCAAGCGGTATATAAAAAGTACGGGTTTAAAAGCATCGTAAAAGAATAGAATACCCGCTTCATCACGATGCTACTACTCTGAGTCACTTCAATTACGCAAAGTTCTAACCACTATTCCGCAATGCAGTCGCAATGGCATTGATGGACAACTGCAAGCCATCACGCACCTGCGGATTATTTTCGCCAGCGCGATAACGTTTAAGCAACTCCACCTGCAATAAATTGAGTGGCTCAATATACGGTAGACGCAAGCGAATTGATTTGTCCAACGCAGGATTGTTTTCCAGTAAACGTGACTGCCCAGTCGCAGCCAGCAAACTATCTTGCGTCATGCGCCAGTCATCACGAATGCGATTGAATATACGATCAGCCAAGCTGCGATCTTCAACCAACGCAGCATAGTGTGCAGCGATATCCATGTCTGATTTGGCCAGCACCATTTCCATATTATCGAGCGTAGTTTTAAAAAATGGCCATGCCTGTACCATTTCGCGTAACAAACCTTTATCCGCAAAAGAATGCAACGCATGTCCGACGCCGTACCAACCTGGCAACATCAAGCGCGCTTGTGCCCAACTGAATACCCAAGGAATGGCACGTAGATCTTCGATGCGATCTGATTTAGTACGTGATGCAGGACGCGAGCCGATTTTGAGTTCGGCAATTTCTCGCAGCGGTGTCATTTGTCGAAAGAAAGTTTTGAAGCCTTCGGTTTCATACACCAAACCTCGATAGGACTTAAACGCGGTCTGCGATAACGTTTCCATCGCAGTAACGAATGGCGCATGGTTGGCAACAGTCGCACCGGGGATATTCAATGAGGCATACAGCGTTGCCGAGGTCATTGCTTCAAGGTTATTAATTGCACTGTCATGCGTGCCATACTTGGCTGCAATCACTTCACCCTGTTCAGTGATGCGTATATGTCCTTGCACTGTGCCCTGTGGTTGCGCACGAATTGCGGCGAACGAAGAACCACCGCCGCGACCCACAGCGCCACCACGACCATGAAATATTTGCATGGTCGTGCCAAACTCTTTAAACACTTTGGCCAAAGTCTGCGTCGCTTGATACAAACTCCACACGGATGTCAGATAACCGCCGTCTTTGTTGGAATCTGAATAGCCGACCATCACTTCCTGTTTGCCACGTGCTTCGTTGATGGATTTGATCTCAGGCAATGACATCCATGCACTCATCACCTTTGCAGAATTTTCCAGATCACCAATGGTTTCGAACAATGGCACGACCATGATGGAAGTTTGTGAATGGGGATGGCCGCGATACAGGCCCGCTTCTTTAAGTAATATTTTTACTTCAAGCAGATCCGAGACACTTTCACATTTTGAAATAATGTAAGTGGTGATACAGGCAGGGCCATAAAGACCGTGCGCTTTGGCCGCTGCGCGTACAATTGATAATTCTGAGTTGGTTTCATCGCTGTATTCGGCAAAGGGACTTGATAATAACCGCGGTGTCGCAAGTTCTCTACGCAACAAAGCAACGCGCTGATCTTCGGTTAACGATCGATAATCTTCCGCAACTCCCGCCGTTTTCAATAGTTCAGCAACAACGCGTTCATGCACATCCGCATTTTGTCTTAGATCCAATGTGGCAAGATGAAAGCCAAATGTTTCCACTGCTCGAATCAAACGTCCCAATGCTCCCCCTGTCGCCAGTGATCCAGTCTGTGCCAACGAATGTGCAATGGCCACTAGATCCGAACGTAATTCTTCGGTATTCGCATAAGGTTCGGCTTTAACAGAGGCGTGTCGCGGCGGCGCCTGTCCCACAATTCTTTCATAAGTGGCCGCGAGGCGTGCATAGATGCCGGTGACTGCACGACGATAAGGCTCGTCCTGACGAGCAGGGTTGGCATCGCCGCTATGGCCTGCAAGCTTAATGACGGCTTCGGTCACATCTGCCAATTCGCTGGAGATGGAAAGTTCACCACCGAGCGCATGTAATTGATCCAAATAATCCGTAAGAACAGTTTGCGATGCGCGCTTTAATGCCAGCATCAATGAATCGGCAGTGACATTGGGATTACCATCCCGGTCACCACCAATCCAACTGCCAGGACGTAGAAAACTTTTTGTACGATAGCCAAGCACGCGCTCCCAACGCGCATACAATTGCGGTAATACCGGTAAGAACACATCGCGCAAATAAGCCAGTGCAATTTCAACTTCATCGGCTACATACAAGCGCTCACGTCGCAACACACGGGTTTGCCACAGCAAGGCAATTTGCCGAACAATGGCCGGTTCAATGGCATCGCCTTCCGGAGATTCTGTTCGTCCCAGATCGCGCTGCTTCATCAAATAAGCAATACGATTGCGATGATCGAGCATGCTTTTACGCATCACTTCAGTGGGATGTGCAGTTAGTACCGGTACAATCAAAGCATTATCCAAAACTTCAGCGGCTTGTTCTGCGCTAATTCCTTTGGCAGTCAAACGTTGCATGACCGCCGCCAAATCATCTTCGTGTTCCGAAGTCAGTCCCTCACGATCCTCCGCAAGATTGGCAAGCATGGAAAACAACATAAAGCCACGAACAAATGCAAGGGTATCGTCAAGCGTTAAACGCTCCAATCCACGATCAGCATCATTGGCGCCTTCAATACCACGATGACGGTCGACTGAGGTCTGGCGAATGTATTCGATACGCTTGAACAATTCTTCGCCACCATATTCACGTATGACATCGCCCAACAATTTGCCGAGGAAGCGGATGTCCGCGTTTTGACTAAGCGCCTGGTTGTGAATGACTTGCTTCATGACAGAAAAAACCTCGACTAATTAGCGGCGTAACAAATTGCAACGCAAGTTGCGTATTTTGGGGCAAAAACCATGACGCTGGAAGACTAAACGCAAACAATGAGGGATTAGGATTGCACAAATCCCAAGCTCGCCCATGATTGTCGAGCTTCTTCAAGAATAACCGACGATATCCTACGTCAAAAACAAAACTCGCAAGATAAAAGAAGCTCTCGTCCGGCGCTTTCAGCTAGAACCATGGCGATATGCATATCGAAATCAATTGATTACCAATTCATCTTGCTTTTAATAAAAGCTGTCAACTTTGCGGCATTGACTTGATGATGATGCACGCGCGGATGCTTGCCATATCCGGTGAAATCAAAAAACAAAGTATCAATTTTTTCTTCCGGCCGCGCTTTCCTTATACGTGCAACCGCGGTCTCAATATAACCTGGCCATTTTGATCCCGGCTTTGTTGCGTCCATACTTCCAAGAGTACACACAATGTATGCCTTGGGATACTTGTCGCGAATCGTATTGACGAAATTAATATAGGCTTGAATGCGCTGTTCATCGGTCGGCAAGGGACTCATTTTTTTGTCACGATCTGTCAACCAACTGTCGTTTTGAAACAGATTGATCACAACCACATCGGGTATCCAGGAAGAAAAGTCCCAGTGAGTATCGTTGTTACCAACCGCACTCATTTGATCATAAAACTGTGGCATCGTGAAATCGAACCAGCTGACCATGATACCGATGCCGCTTTGCGAGGTCATATATATTTCGGCATCGAGATTACGTGCAGTGATCGCTGCATAACTCATGAAACTGTTCTTATCTTTACTCTGATCATCGACACCATCGTCTGGGGATTCGTCAGCCATACCACTTGTAATAGAGTCACCAAAAAACTCGATGCGACGTTTGGGTCGTGATGGTGGTGGCAATAATTTAGCATGATCGGCAAACGTGAAGCTTTTGACGATAGTCGCCCCTTCCTCACCTTCGGTACGCTTAGTCAACAAGAAACTATGTTTACCTTCGGGCAAACGCTCGGCAATGACATAGTCTTTTTCACCTTTTACTGCGTGGATAATGAATGGATGCGCAAGATCATCATCAATAAAAACATTGAAGAAATTTTTGCCATCTTGATCATCCAATGTAATCGCAAGATAGGGTCCGGTGAAATTGGCTGCAACGCTGGTATCAGGCCATGAAATAATCGGTGCAATGGGATCGGAAAAATCCACACGACCGGTGTACTGCAGATGCTTGTCAGCCGGAGAAATAGTTGTGAATGCGAACGCATTGTTTACGGAAAAACAACAAACAATAAAATAAACCAATGTATAAACGTTTTTCATGATTGTTGAATCTCCTCGAACAATAATTCGTTCTTTGAAAGTTTGATACTATGCTCTTTGTTGTAAAAGGAGCAAGTTGATGAATCGGAATGCTCATGTGGATTTTCTGCGTGGTATTGCAATATTGCTGGTGTTGCTGCTGCACTTCGCACTGGCTTATGGTTTGATGAATTGCCCGTTGCGTGCGCTCATTGGCATCGAGGCACTGAAGGCGATGTTCTATAATGGTAACTATGGTGTGACCGTATTTTTTGTCATCTCTGGATATTTGATCACCTCGATGTCTTTGGCGAGGTGGAGCAATCCTGCTCACATTGATACTCGCGCTTTCTACACTTATCGGTTTGCCCGCATCATGCCTGCCCTGCTGTTAGCCGTAGCGATCATTGTCACGCTTGGATTATTGAATGTGCCGTATTTTTCTAACCAGCATGCGGGCCATCCCTTGCCTGCTTCTTATTTTTTTCTGGCGGTGCTTTCTATTTTAACTTTTTGGCACAACGTGCTGATGCAAATCTTTGGCTGGTTCAATTACTGCTTAAATATTTACTGGTCGCTCTCGGTTGAAGAAGTTTTCTACTTGGCACTGCCGCTAGTCTTTCTAAGTTTACGCCGCAAGTCATTTATCATATTCGTCTGCCTTGCATTAATTATCGTTGGGCCTGTCTATCGCAGTTTGCACACCAACGATGAACTGTTTTACGAATGTGGTTATTTCGCCTGTTTCGACGCGATTGCAATGGGCTGCTTAACCGCAATGACGACGTCTCAATACAAACTTCATGGCATCAAAGCGAAAGTGATAAGACAGATTGCCAGCATCAGCTTTGTTGTCATTTATCTGCGCGGAATCGATACGCACGAAGTGTTTGGATTTTCATTGATTGCACTTTGTGCGGCCCTTTACCTGCTCAGCTCAGTGAATGATATTCGCCCCAGTTTTGCGACGGGAAGCGCAACAGCGCTGGTACGTTGGTTTGGGCGCCATAGTTACGAACTGTATCTATTCCACATCGTGGCTTTGGCACTGATGCGCAATGTGGTGGACAAACAAAGTTTATCGACGCTCGCTTGGTTCCCTTGGTTGATACTGTTCATTACCGCATCGGCATTAGCCGCGATGCTGATAGCCCAATTCGTCTCCGAGCCGGCCAATCGCGCCATTCGACGTTATCGGCATGTCTAGATTGCTCGCCTTGAGGTAACAATGAACCCTTTGATCAGCTGGAAAAGGCGATAGTGAAAAACTATCGATTTGCAATTGTTATTGACGTATCAGCTTCTATATAAGGAATACTGGATCTTGGAATGCCAGCGGAAAAGCTACTTTTACATATTTACCGCAAATGTTGGCCCCTTCCATCACAAAACGCTTTTAGAGAACCATAATCGCTAGTCCTATGACTTTCATGAATTCGAATTTCATCAATCGCCGGCAAGTGTTACAGGGCTTGGCCGCTGCTTCGTTGCCGTTAAGCTTGGTTTCCTGTGGCAAATCTCAAAACGCTGATCATGCATCCAATCAATTGATCATCGGTGGATTACCCGTCACTTGCAATTTGACTCTGCCGGTCGCATGCACGGCGAAAGCACTTGGCAATAAGTCGTTAGGCGCTGGACAACCTCGCTTCGAATATCAATACAGCAAGTACAGTGGCTGGCCGGAAATTAAGGAATCATTAATGGCAGGACGCATTCAGGCTGCCTACATGCTGGCGCCATTAGTCATGGATTTGGCCGATAAAAAAATTCCAGTCAAGATTGTTTCACTTGGACATCGCTCTGGTGCGGTCATCATGGTACGCACCGATTCACCTTATCAACATTTCAAACAACTCACTGGCAAACGCATCGCGATTCCCAGTCGTTTCGCGGTAGATTTTTTGTTCCTGCGAAAAATGCTAGGGCAGGAAAACATGACGCCTGCCGACATTGAAATCGTAGAAATGGCACCGCCGGATATGCCTGCTGCATTGTATGCCAATGCTGTTGATGCGTATTGCACTGGCGAACCCTTCGGCGCAGCGGCACAACGTGCCGGTTATGCCAGACCATTGCGCATGACACGTGATGAATGGCGCAATTACATTTGTTGTGTACTGACTGTGCGTGAAGAATTGATTCATGAAAATCCCGCCATGGTGCAAGACTTGGTCAATCAGATATTAGGTACCGGTCAATGGCTTGATGAAAAACAGGAAAACAGAAATAAAGCCGTTGCTATTGCGGCAGGCAAGAATTTCTTCAACCAAGATCCAAACATCCTGCAATTCGTCATGGAAAACCCCACTGATCGTGTCACCTATGGTGATCTGCGCATGATCCGCACAGAGTTTGAAGAACTGATGGAGCTCTCCATCGCGGCCGGCACGCTCAAACATCCCATTCCATATGAAACTTATGTGAATGACACGTTTGCAAAGAATGCCAAAGCATCAGTCATTTCTTTGTAATTCCGATGAAGCACCTAAAACACTTTTTGTTTTTCCTATGCTGCGTATTATCAATAACCACATGCCTGGCGGACACTGATACGCTGAAAGCTGGCGAGTTTACTCCACCACGTCAAGCACCTGAATTTAAAGTGCAAGGCTCAAATGGAACTGATTTAAAGCTCACCGATTATCATGGCAAAGTTGTCGTGCTGGGATTTGGCTACACGGCCTGCACAAACGTATGTCCGGTGACACTTGCAGTGCTTGCTCAAGCACATCGAGCACTGGGAGTATCAGCATCACAGGTACAAATCATTTATCTGACCGTTGATCCCGAACGTGATAACGCTGCAAAGTTAAAAAAATACTTGCTGGCATTCGATCCTTCATTTATAGGCGGCACCGGCACTGTCAATGGAATGGCCGCGATACGTAAAGACTACGGCGTGAGCGCTGAAAAGCTTGGCTCTGGCAATGACTACGTGATGGCACATTCATCCTTTGTGTACCTAATCGATCGAAACGGGCGGTTACGCGCCTTGATGCCATTTGGCGGCAAAGTTGATGACTATGTTCATGACCTTACTCAGTTATTAAAGAATTGAATGGGTGAGTCGTGAGCGTCTCTCGTAAACACTGGCTATTTATTCTAATTGCTGTTTTGCTGTTAATGTCGATATGGGCAGCATTGACACCAGTAACCTTTACTTCACGGGAAGAAGTGTTTGAAATTCCCAAAGGAACCTGGGCGCGTCGTATGGCGGGCAACAACGTAGAAATTCTGCCAAGCAATATCTATTTGACGTTGGGTATCCGAGATGTATTGCTATTAAAGAACATGGATAACGTACCGCAAATATTTGGACCCACTTTGATGATGCCGGGACAAAGTTTTCGACTACCATTTGCATTGGCGTCCAGTTATCAATTTGCATGTACCGCACATGCCAGTGGCCAGATGACCATTGTTGTTGATCCGCTGCCAGACTCACCGTGGCAACGGCTTGCGTGGCGCACACGTACGTTTTTTAGAATGATTAAAACGAAACTATCGTTAATAGCCGCATGAATAAATTAAAACGTATCGCGCCAGCACTTGCCGTGATCGCGCTGCTACTTGCAGCATGGTGGTTCACGGTCATTCAAACTCACAGCGTCATCTTTCCCACACCTTGGCAAGTGGTCACTGGCACTCTTGAACTCATCAATGATGGAACATTGTGGATACATATTGGCGCGTCGTTGATGCGCGTCGGCATTGGCTTTGGCTTGGCGGTTCTGGTTGCAGTGCCGTTAGGACTATGGCTGGGATGGGTGAAAGGCGCTTACATCACGCTTAATCCCCTGTTTCAGATCTTGCGCCCTATTTCACCCATTGCATGGATTCCCATTGCAATCTTATGGTTTGGTGTTGGTAATGAATCGCCTATCTTCCTGATCTTTATTTCTTCCGTGTTTCCGATGGTTGTACAAACCACTGCGGGTGTTCATACCATTGAACGTCGTTATTTGCGCGCGGCTGAAAATTTTGGTGTTTCCCGCTATACCTTGTTTCGCCAGGTTGTTGTGCCGGCAACACTGCCGCAAATCATTGTGGGCATGCGCATTGGTTTGGGTGTCGCATGGTTGGTGGTGGTTGCTGCAGAAATGATCGCGCTTCATTCTGGGCTTGGCTACTTGATCATCGATTCGCGTAATGCAGGTAATCGTTATGATTTGGTTATTGCAGGCATGATCATTATCGGACTCATCGGTTTGATGCTCGATGGCGTTATGCGCTTGCTGGAAGGTCTTAAATCCGTCAGGTGGCGTTATGCGCACTAATAAAATTGAACTTAAAAATATTCGCAAAGGATTTAACTCCAACAAAGGTTTGCTACAAGTTGTTGAAGACGTCAGCTTGACGGTAGGTGATGGTGAATTCGTTGCGATTGTGGGCCCTTCAGGTTGTGGCAAATCCACATTGATGAACATGATCGCTGGCTTTACTCAATCTGATTCGGGTTCGATCTTGATTGATGGCGCGCCACGCACCAAGCCTAGTCCGAAGGGCATACTTATTTCACAGCATGGTTCAATCTTTCCTTGGTTAACCGTGCAACAGAATTTGATGTTTGGCCTAAACGATCATCCTCGCGCGGACAAACAAGGTGTTGCAGATCATTATGCCGCAATGGTGGGCTTGAAAGGATTTGAAAACAGTTATCCGCATGAATTGTCTGGCGGAATGCTCAAACGCGCGGAGCTCGCACGAGCATTCGCAGTAAAACCAGAGATTCTTTATATGGATGAACCGTTCTCGGCATTGGACGCGTTAATGAACTTGCGTATGCGCAACGAATTACTACGCATTCTTGCAGAAGAACGCCATACGGTAATGCTGATTACGCATGATGTGGAAGAAGCCATTCATCTGGCAGACCGCATCATGGTGCTATCACCTCGACCCACAAAAATACAAGCAACCTTTATTGTTGACCTTCCGCATCCACGCAAGCTGACCAGTCCTGAAGTACAGGAATTGCGCGTCGCAATCCTGCATGAATTGGGCGTTGATAGAAATGCGGATTAAGATAAACAATTAAACTGCAACTGTTATTTACGACTCTCCTTTTTGTGTCTTTGTTTTTTGAGTCTTTGTGGCTTTTCGAACTGAGAACGAACTTCTCGAATCAAGCCATCAAGATCATTACTTAGCCTTGCAATAAACTCTCTCGAGACAGCAGTGTCGAGATCATACCTTCCACTCCAACGGATGATCTCCAGCATAACGGGAATTAGGTCCAGTCCTTTTTTTGTTGGCGCATACAGAATTTGCTTCTTATTGTCGGGATCGTCCTTCTTGGAAATAATTCCGTGGTCCTCAAGCAACTTGAGACGATCCGCGAGAATGTTTGTCGAGATTCCCTCTTCTGAATTTAAGAATTCCTGATACCTCTTTTTTTCTTTAAAGATAATATCCCTCAAGATCAAAAGGCTCCAACGATCACCAAAAACGTCAAGTCCAAATGAGATGGGGCAGTGAGATCGCCATTGTTTCTTCATAAAACAATACTACATTGTTACTTGCAAAAAACAAGCTATTGATTTAAAGTAAAATAACTTTCGTTTTAAAAGTAATCCAAAATATAGTAAATATGAAAAAACACATTCTTACTGCACTCGGCTACATTGTGGCAACGTTTGCGACTCAGGCCACTTCACACTTCGTCGTGTTCGCAAAGCATTATGCAGATGTTGCCATTCTCAAGGCCGAACCCAATTTTGCGTTGGGATTCTCCAGCATGATCATTCAAGGATTGATATTGTCCTTTGTGTTTGAAAAATCTACTTTCGCAACCGAATCAACTTTTGACTCTGTAAAACTTGCATGGCTGTTTGGTTTATTCCTCGTCAGTTATATTGCTTTAGCCGAAGCTGGAAAGTATTCAGTTCCCAATGTGACCTCATGGATTGCAGTTGAGTTTCTAGTTGGCTTTATTCAGTTTACGATTGCTGGAATTTTTTAGGGCTAAGCCATCGTGGTACACGCTCTCAATAGCGTTACAGGGTTGGAGCATACATGAATAAAAAATTTATTTTTTCGACTGTTCTATATTCTGTCATCACAATGATTCTTGGT
>JAICKZ010000022.1 GCA_025927665.1 Steroidobacteraceae bacterium
CCAACACTGCACCGATCACCACATCGGCCGTTGCAATGGATGATTCAATACTCGAAGCGGTTGAATAAAGAGTTTTAATTCGACCCATAAATTGCATTGATAGCTCGCGCAAGCGCGGCAATGATTTGTCGATGACGGTGACCTCTGCACCCATACCGAGTGCAATCGTAGCAGCATGCGTTCCAGCCACACCGCCACCTAAGATAACTACTTTACCTGAAGCCACACCTGGAACACCGCCAAGCAATACACCACGACCACCATTGGCCTGTTGCAAACAAGTAGCCGCTACTTGCACCGACATTCGCCCTGCCACTTCACTCATCGGAATCAACAATGGCAAAGAGCCATCCGCTGCGGTGACAGTTTCATATGCAATTGCCGTCACTCCATTTTGCATTAGCGTCCGCGCCTGAGCGGCATCTGCGGCAAGATGCAAGTAAGTAAATAAGATTTGATTGCGCTTGAGTAATTGATACTCAGAAGGCTGTGGTTCTTTAACTTTTACGATCATCTCTGCTTGCGCAAACACTTCATCTCGGGTGACAAGATAAGCACCTGCTGCACGATAAGCATTATCATCAAAACCCACTGCAGCGCCGGCGTTATTTTCAACGACCACTTGATGTCCAGCATCACACAATTCTTTTACACCTGCGGGTGTCATACCAACCCGATACTCATGAACCTTAATTTCTTTCGGGACACCAACACGCATAAGAGCTCCGCTAAAGTGATATTGAGCCTTACTTTGAATGATTCATAAAGAAAGAAACATGCAAATAACGTTGCCATAATCTTCTTCGTGGGCATAAAATTCGGCTAATCAAAATTTACATGGCAGATTATTGCGTCATGAATACCTCTTCTCCTACCCTGGATAAATTTGATCGCAGCATTCTTCGCGAATTGCAACGCAATGGACGCATTGCCAACAGTGCATTGGCTGAACACGTTAGCTTGTCTGAATCTGCGTGTTTGCGACGCGTACGCACATTGGAAGAGTCAGGGTTGATCGAGGGCTACGTGGCATTGATTAATCAAGAACAAGCCGGCTGCCCCGTCAATGTGTTTGTCAACATCACACTTGAACGTCAAGATCAAACTGATCTGCATACCTTTGAAGAAGCGGTACGTAAGTTGCCCGAAGTCATGGAATGTTACTTGATGACCGGCGATTACGATTACTTATTGCGTGTGGTGGCCGCAGATACCGCTGACTTTGAACGAATACATAGCAAGGTACTTACACGACTTCCTGGTGTATCGCGTGTGCATTCGAGTTTTGCATTAAGAGCAGTGCAAAAATCACGCGAGTTGCCCATTCGATAATCATGACCACTGCAATGAATGCCGTCCATTTGCAGCAATTTCGGGAGCTGTGGATTCATACCGGTACTGCATGTAATCTGCAATGCCCTTTCTGTTTGGAAGGTTCACGACCGGGCGATACCCGACTCGAACGTATCAGACTCAATGAAATCAAACCTTATCTTGATCAAGCGGTACAATTAGGTGTGCAGCGATTTTGTTTTACGGGCGGTGAGCCGTTAATCGTCAAAGACATTGTAAAAATACTTGAGTACGCCTTGAATTTGCGGCCCTGTATGGTGATTAGTAATGGCACTGCGCCGTTGTTGAAACGCTTACATCAATTGCAATTGTTGAAGCAACAAAAACATCCCTTGTCATTTCGCATCAGTATTGATCATCCCGATCAGCAACAGCATGACACTGGACGTGGCTGGGGAAATTTTCAACGTGCCATTGAGGGACTACAGTTACTGCATGCCCAAGGCTTTGAAATTGCAATAATCAGGCAGATTCACGATGGAGAAGAGGCTGAGATCGTCGATCGAAACTACCAAACTCTATTGCGAAAAGCTTTTCTTCCTGAAGAAACCCCGATCTATGCCTTGCCTGATTTTGGCAGGCCCGGCCTATCGAAAGATGAGTCACTTGATTCAAGCATGAATCAAACAAGTAACGGTCCCGTTCATCCTGAGCTCGTCGAAGGATACTTAAAATGCAGTCATAGCCGCATGTTATTGAAACGTGGTGAACAACTTCGAGTGTATAGCTGTCCTTTTACTGACGATGATGCAAATTTTGATCTGGACGATTCGATTGAGAATGCAATCAAGAAAGAAGTCACGCCGAATCATCATCGATGCCAGCAATGTATGAAGCATCGGATTGATTTGTAAAATATGCTAATGCTTTCTATGTCCAGCATCACCAGCAAAGCTGCCACTGAATAATTGCGCAACGTCCACGGCATCAAACGTATATTGTCGTTCGCAAAATTCACAACGCACTTCAACTTTAGTTTGCTCTGCAATGATGCTATCGACTTCTTCTTTTCCCAACGATTGCAGCATGCTACTGACACGTTCGCGCGAACAACGACAACGAAAATACACAGGCGAAGATTCGAACAATCTTATATCGTCTTCGTGAAACAAACGATACAGGATTTCACGATCGCTAAGATCACGCAATTCTTCAGGCCGCAAGGTATCACCGATTAATTGCACTCGCCGCCAAGCATCATCAAGTTGCGCTTGTTGTTCTTTTAATTTCGCATCAGCTTCAACATTATCGCTGATATCATCAAAAATCTTGGGTGTTGGTAGTCGTTGTAACAACATGCCCGCCACACCATGTTCATCGGCATGCAGCCATAATCGTGTTGGCAGTTGCTCCGACTGCGCGAAATATACTTCCAAACATTGTGCTAAGCGTGTGCCCGTCAGGGTGACAACTCCTTGATAACGATTCTTCAAGTCTTCGGACTCAATGGTCACTGTGATATTTCCGTTTCCTGCAAGTTGCTGAATGCTGGCATTTTTGTCACGCACCAACTGCGTATCCACATGCGCTTCATTAACTCGCGCCAGTCCGCGCACATTGAAACTTGCAGTACATTGCGCCAACAACAAGTGCATCGGGCCATCACCTTGTAGTTGCAAAGTTAATTGCCCATCAAACTTGATTGTTCCTGTCAACAAAGCCGAAGCCGCCATCGCTTCGCCGAGCACATTGCGAATTGCATCGGGATAATTGCGATGTTCAAGCATGGCTTGCCATGATGCATCGAGATGAATCAACTGACCGCGAATGGCCAGATGTTCGAAGTCGAAACGATGCAGAGAATCCTTATCGTGATCGGAGGAAGGTGTATCGGTGTCTTGCATGAAAAGATAGTAAGAGGTAACAGATTACAAAGGTAAAGATCACTCAATTGTCATTCCCAAGAAAATAGGAATCCAGCTAAACAGGCAAAACATTTTCCAGAAAGAAAATCAAAAAAATCACAACTGGATTCCCGCCTTCGCGGGAATGACACCGTAGCAATAGATTCATTATCAACAAGTATTCGTTGTTGAAAATTATTCAGTGCCCGTCTGCTAACCGGCCAACTTCTTTTTGAGCAGCTCATTCACTTGCGCAGGGTTGGCTTTACCAGCGGAAACTTTCATCACTTGGCCGACAAAGAAACCGAACAATTTGTCCTTGCCACTGCGATAGTCCGCAAGCTGTGCAGGATTGGCGGCCATGACTTCATCGATTACTTTTTCAATTGCGCCACTGTCCGTAATTTGCTTCAGGCCTTTTGCTTCGATGACTTCATCGGCCGACTTGCCGTCGGACCACATGGATTCAAATACTTCCTTTGCGATCTTGCCCGATATGGTTTCATCATTGATACGTGCAAGCAGTCCCGCCAATGCCGCCGCTTTTACTTTGCTGTTGGCAATGTCTATACCATCACGATTGAGTGCGCCGGACAAATCACCCATCACCCAATTGGCCGCAAGCTTTGCATTGCGCACTTTGTCGCGAGGAGCATCACCACTTAAATGTTTGGTGACGACTTCATAGTAGTCTGCCATTTCACGTGAACTGGTCAACACACCTGCATCATATGCGGGCAGCTCGTAATCATGAACCAAGCGTGCCGCTTTCTCGTCGGGTAATTCTGGCAAAGTTTTTCGAACACCCGCGATAAAATCATCACTAATTACGACCGGCAATAAATCCGGATCAGGAAAATAGCGGTAATCATTGGCTTCTTCTTTCGAACGTAATGCGCGTGTTTCACCTTTGTCAGGATCATACAAACGTGTTTCCTGTTTGACCTTGCCACCGCTTTCGATCAACTCGATTTGGCGTGCAACTTCATAATGAATGGCTTTTTCGATAAAGCGGAATGAATTCAGATTTTTGATTTCACAACGGGTACCAAATTTTTCTTGTCCTGTTTGCCGCACCGAAACGTTGGCATCGCAACGGAACGAGCCTTCCTGCATGTTGCCATCACAAATTTCAAGATAACGCACCAGCGTATGAATCTTCTTTAAGTAGGCAATCGCTTCTTTAGCTGAACGCATATCAGGTTCAGAAACAATTTCAATCAATGGTGTGCCAGCACGATTTAAATCAATGCCACTATGACCTTGAAAATCTTCGTGCAATGATTTGCCCGCATCTTCTTCAAGGTGTGCACGGGTGATGCCAATTGTTTTAATATTGCCATCTTCAAGAATAATATCCATCTTGCCATGTTCAACGATCGGCAATTCGTATTGACTGATCTGATAACCTTTGGGCAAATCAGGATAGAAATAATTTTTGCGTGCAAACACTGAACGCTTGGCCACCGTCGCATCAACTGCCAGACCAAACTTCACCGCCATTTGCACAGCTTGCTTGTTTAGAACGGGCAACACACCGGGATAACCCAGATCGACCAAATTCGCCTGTGTATTCGGTGCGGCGCCAAACGCCGTGGAGGCCCCCGAAAATATTTTGCTCTTGGTCAAAAGCTGCGCGTGGATTTCAAGACCGATGACTGTTTCCCAGCTCATAGCACTTACTCAAAGAATTTCTTATTTACTGGATTCCCGCTTTCGCGGGAATGACAAAGCGCTCGCATAGAGACACTCAAAAGCATCGTTACTACTCGCCTTTTGGCAAAACCGTCAAAAACAAGGACGTTTTTGTTGAAGCCTACACGGAGATACTCGCAGCGTTTATGACAAGAGGCTAGTAGTGATAATGCTTTCATATCCATCATGTGAAACGTGATCATGCGTAACGTTGCGGAATGCGCTTGTGCCATTCCGTTGCTTGCTGATACATGTGGGCCACGTTCAACAACTTCGCTTCTGAAAAATGTGCACCAATAATTTGCAAGCCTACGGGTAATTCATCGAGAAATCCGCAGGGAATTGACATCGCTGGCAAGCCCGCGAGATTGGCACCAATAGTGTAAATATCATTTAAGTACATCGTCACGGGATCATCTACTTTGGCGCCAATATCAAATGCGGGTGTGGGTGAGGTAGGACCCATTAACACATCGACCTGTTTGAAAGCATTGGCAAAGTCATCGGTAATCAAGCGACGAATTTTTTGCGCCCGTAAATAATAAGCATCGTAGTAACCTGCTGACAACACATAGGTGCCTGTCATGATGCGACGTTTCACCTCGCTACCAAAACCTTCACCACGCGAGCGCTTGTATAAATCCATCAAGTCACGTGGTGAGTCGCAACGATAGCCAAAACGCACGCCATCAAAACGCGACAGATTGGATGAACACTCAGCTGGCGCCACCACATAGTAAGTGGGCACAGACAACGGCAGATTCGGCAAACTGACTTCAATCAATTGCGCGCCAAGTTTTTCGTATACGGCAAGCGCATCACGTACTGGTTTGGCATTCTCGGGACTTAACCCTTGTTCAAAAAATTCTTTGAGAAGACCAATCTTTAATCCTTTGAGTGGTTGATTCAATGTGGCGCTGTAATCCGGCACCGGCGCATCAATACAGGTTGAATCTTTTTCATCGAAGCCAGACATGCTTTGTAACAATAGTGCGGCATCTTCAGCGCTTAAGCACATCACGCCGCCTTGGTCCAAGCTGGATGCGAATGCAATCATGCCGTAACGTGAAACGCGACCATAAGTGGGCTTGATACCGGTCAACGACGTGAGCGCAGCGGGTTGACGAATCGAACCACCGGTATCCGTTCCCGTTGCAGCGGGTGCAATGCGAGCAGCCACGGCAGCCGCTGATCCACCCGATGATCCTCCTGGTACTTTATTTAAATTCCATGGATTTTTAACGGCACCGAAGTAACTGGTTTCATTGGATGAGCCCATTGCAAATTCATCCATGTTGGTTTTGCCGAGCATAACGATGCCGGCTTCTTTCAAGCGCGTAACCACAGTGGCATCGTAAGGGGCCACAAAGTTGGATAACATTTTTGAACCGCAAGTCGTCAATACGCCATCAGTACAAAAAATGTCCTTATGCGCCAAAGGCAATCCCGTTAAAGCGCCGCCTTTTCCACTCGCAAGCTGAGCATCGGCCGCTGCAGCTTGTTTTAATGCGACATCCGCAGTGATCGTGATGTAGGCGTTGATCTCACCATTGAATTTTTCAACGCGAGTTAAGAAGTGCTTGGTGAGCTCGACACTGGAAAACTTCTTGGCGCGAAGACCCGCTGCCAGTTGCGTCAGGGTGTAGGTATGCAATTCGCTCATGTTTGTCGTGACCTTACTCAATCACCTTGGGAACTAGATACAAGCCAGCTTCGATCTTTACCGCATTTTGCTGGTATTTCTCACGCTCATCAGTGGCGGTCACGATGTCTTCACGCAAGCGTTGAACCTGTCCTGCTAAAGGATGAGCCATCGGCTCTACTTTGCTGACATCGACTGCATTAAGCTGTGCCACTAACCCAAATATTTTTGACAAGCTGGTAGCGTACTCAGTCGCTTCGGCTTCGGTCATTGAGAGTCGTGCCAAATGCGCGATATTTTCAACGTCGTTACGACTCAAACTCATGGGCAACCCCGATCACTTAAATTAAGAACGTGCGATGATACACGGAAGACTCTGTATTGTGGCAGTGGGGATTACTTTCGAATCAAGTTCACGCATAGCTTGCCAGGTAAAATTGTTGTGAATTTTGGCATTGAAATGCGCGTTATTAACTCATAGAGTAGCGGGCAATCTATCACCCCATTTTTCCGCTTATTTTTCCTGCAAAAAAACCATGTTTAAAAAGCTTCGAGGTTATTTTTCCAATGACCTCTCAATCGATCTGGGTACCGCAAACACGCTGATTTACGTGCGTGGTCGTGGCATTGTACTGAATGAACCTTCAGTGGTTGCGATTCGTGAAGAACCTGGCCGCAGCGGCAAAAAAATTGAAGCAGTGGGGGCCGATGCCAAGAACATGCTGGGCCGCACCCCCGGCCATATCACTGCAATTCGTCCTATGAAAGACGGTGTCATTGCCAATTTCACCATTACAGAAGAAATGCTGAAGCACTTCATTCGCAAAGTGCATGGCGATCGGCTGATTCGCCCCAGTCCGCAAGTATTGGTATGCGTGCCATATGGTTCTACCCAAGTGGAACGCCGCGCCATTCAGGAATCGGCTGTAGGTGCAGGCGCTCGTTGGGTCAAGTTAGTTGAAGAACCCATGGCCGCCGCAGTGGGTGCAGGTCTTCCCATTCATGAAGCGCGTGGGTCCATGGTACTGGATATCGGCGGTGGTACTTCGGAAGTAGCGGTGATTTCCTTAAACGGAATTGTATATGCGGCTTCAGTGCGCATTGGCGGTGACCGCTTTGATGAAGCCATCATCAACTATGTGCGTCGCAACTACGGCATTCTTATCGGTGAAGCCACCGCTGAGCGTATTAAGATTGAAATTGGCTCTGCTTATCCCGGTCAGCAAGTGCGAGAAATGTCAGTCAAAGGTCGTAATCTATCTGAAGGTGTGCCACGCAGTTTTACGCTTAATTCGAATGAAATTCTCGAAGCTTTACAAGAACCGCTTGCCGGTATTGTTGGTGCGGTGAAAGTGGCACTGGAACAAACACCTCCAGAACTGGGCGCCGATGTGGCCGAGCGCGGCATCGTGTTAACCGGTGGCGGTGCATTGTTGCGCGATGCTGATAAATTGTTGGCAGAAGAAACCGGTTTGCCCGTGGTCATTGCCGATGATCCATTAACCTGCGTGGCGCGTGGTGGCGGTCGTATGTTGGAGTTGATCGAACAACATGGTCCTTCGCTGTTCAATCTGGAATGATTCATTGCAGATTGGTTTAACAACATCACAATGAAAATAACTATCCCACTCATTACCCGGCAGTGACCAGCTTCAGCTCAGACATACGTCCCATCATCGGACGCGGTCCCTCACTGATCGCTCGGGCGCTGTTTCTCGCTGCAATCAGCATCGCGTTAATGGTGGCTGATCATCGCTATCAGTATCTCGACAGTGTGCATCAAGGTATGTCCGTGTTTGTTTATCCAGTGCAGTGGGTTGCGGACTTGCCTTCACGCATTACGCACTGGATATACGATACCTTTGAAGATCGTGAACGCTTGCGCACCGAGAACGAAGCACTCACCGCTGCGCTACGTGATGCCAACCTCAACTTACAAACTCTGGCGGCTTTGAACGAAGAAAATCGTCGCTTGCGTGAATTGAATGAAGCGGTCGCCAATGTCACTGACAAGCACATGATTGCACGCATCATGCGTGTTGATCTCGATCCATTGCGTCATCGGGTATTACTGAATCGAGGTCAAGTCGATGGCGTGTACAAGGGTCAGGCTGTTCTGGACACACACGGTATTTTTGGTCAAATCACGCAGGTGGGTCGCTATTCATCAGAAGCAATTATGATTTCTGATCCTGAACATGCGATTCCTGTTCGCATCAATCGCAGCGGCTTACGCACCATCGCCGAAGGTACGGGCAGTACCGACAAACTTAACCTGCCCTTCTTGACCAGTGAGGCAGATATCAAAGTGGGCGACTTGCTGATTGCATCCGGTTTGGGTGGTATCTTTCCCGCAGGTTATCCAGTAGCAGAAATCTCGCGTATCGAGCGCAGTCCATCCGAAACGTTTGCCATGGTGGAAGCTAAACCATTGGCCTTGCTTGATCGCGATTACGAAGTGATGTTGATCTGGTATCAACCAGCGGAAATGGAAACGTTTACTGATCCCAATCGGAAGGCATCGCCCGCGTCTGCCACCAAGCCACGTAAACCATCATGAGTCAGGATCGCATTGGTGTATTGCGTATTCTGTGGACAAGCGCTGTCGCGCTGTTGTTGACCATTGCGCCATTGCCTACTGCATTGAACGTTGCGCGTCCCGATTGGATATTGTTGTTACTTATTTACTGGACGCTGAATGCACCGCTGCGTGCGGGTTTAAGTTATGCCTGGCTGTGTGGTCTGTTAATGGATGCGTTAGTAGGCGATATGTTAGGAGAACACGCACTGGCATTTGTAATCATCATTGCACTCACGCAACGATTTCAATTGCGTCTGCGTATTTTTCCGTTGCTTCAACAAGCAGCAATGGTGTTGTTATTAATATGGCTTTATCACTTCTTGATTTACATCATCGGCGGTATTGCAGGTGAGCATATTTCATCCTGGTTACGCTGGTTGCCCGTACTGGTGAGTGCCCTGCTCTGGCCCGTGTTGGTGTCGATACTGGATACTGTTAATCGCTTAAGCAAGTGATGTGAATCACTATGCTGTACACCGCACGCATTAAAGATCATCACAGCGAACAAAAGCTGTTCGTACAACGCAGTGTCATTGCTGGACTCATTATTATCTGCGTGATCCTCACATTGATCTCACGCTTGGTTTGGCTGCAAGTTCTGCATTACGACTATTTTGCCGAACAATCCGCCGGTAACCGTATTCGCTTTGAACCGCTGCCACCCAGTCGTGGCTTGATACTCGATCGCGATGGCGTGCCACTGGCGCTTAACTCTCCTTCCTATCAACTTGAACTTACACGCGAGCAAGTACCGGATATCGATGCAACCTTGCAAGGATTGGCCAATCTGCAATTATTGGATCGCGAAGATCTTCCCACGTTAAAGCGCGATATCTTGCGACGTCGCAGCTTTGAAGCGGTGCCCGTCAAACTGTCATTAAATGATGATGAACTCGCACGCTTTGCAGTACGACGTCAGGATTTTCCCGGTGTGGAAATCAAACCACGTTTGAGTCGTCGCTATCCATTGGGCGTGAGTGGTGTACACGCCATTGGTTATGTAGGCATCATCAGTGAAGCCGACCAAAAAGTATTGGATGCAGATGAGTATGCAGGCACGGCACTGGTGGGCAAAGCAGGTGTGGAGAAGCGCTACGAATCAGTTCTTCATGGCAAAGCCGGCTATCAACAATTGCTGGTCAACGCGCAGGGCCGACGCGTCGATCAACCTGGCGCGCATTCATCTGAATTGCGCCGCAAAGAACCGACTGCAGGCAATGATCTGTTTCTGACCATCGATGAAAGATTACAATCTGCTGTAGAAGAAATGCTGCGTGAGCAAAAAACTGATGCGAATGGAAATACTTATATCGATCAAAAACGCGCGGCAGTGATCGCCATTGATCCCAACAATGGTGATGTGCTTGCATTTGTAAGTACGCCAGGGTTTGATCCCAATTTATTTGGCCGTGGTTTGTCGAACGCTCAATATCGCGAATTGGTCAATGATGCTGACAAGCCCATGTACGATCGCGTCATGCGTGGTGTGTATCCGTCCGGCTCAACCATCAAACCGTTCATGGCCATGGCGGGCCTGTACTACAACGTGGTCACTCCTACTACTTCCGAATACTGTCCTGGATACTTTCGTCTGCCCGGAGTTGCTCGACCTTGGACAGATTTACATGTACATGGCGCCGTCAGTATGGTGACCGCAATCAAAGTATCATGTGATGTCTATTTTTATAGCCTTGCAAATCAACTCGGCATTGATCGAATACATGATTACCTAAGTGAATTCGGTTTCGGCCAATTAACTGGATTGGATATCGATGGCGAATTACCCGCCGTGTTGCCTTCTACTGCATGGAAACGTGATTACTTTAAACGCAAAGAAGCACAGCAATGGTTTACAGGCGATACCATCAGCGTTGGCATTGGACAAGGTTATCTGACAGTAACACCGTTACAACTTGCCCATGCTGTTGCAACGCTCAGCAAACATGGACAAGGATACAAACCAAGATTAATTCACGCGGTACGCAATTCTGTCACGGGTGAAGTCAATGAACTACCACCCGTTCCACTTGATCCAGTTAAAGTGCGTGATGACAGCAGTTGGGATGCAGTGATTCAAGGCATGGAAGAAGTGGCTAAACCCGGTGGCACTGCTGCTTCATTTGCAAGTGCTCCCTATACAGTTGGTGCAAAAACCGGCACCGCACAAGTACATGGATTAGCCGTTGGTGAAAAATACAATGCCTCGCAATTGGCAGAGCGTTTGCGTGACAATGCATTGTTCATCGCCTTTGCACCTGTAGAACAGCCGCGGGTTGCGGTTGCCGTCGTGGTTGAGAATGGCGGTCATGGCGGTACGGCTGCGGCGCCCATTGCGCGGCGCATCTTTGATTTAATGCTACTCACTCCGGAACAATTAGCGGCGCAAGAAGCAAAGAGGCAGTCCATAGAAAAACGTATTACTCCGACAACCACACCCACACGACCATCACCATCCGCACACATACCAGCAGCGACTGAACCAATCGTGGAGTAATCATGGAACTAGATAATTCGCGAACACAACGTACTTTTACTTGGACAGCACGGGTACTGTCTGCATTGCAGATGGATGGTCCTTTGCTGGCTGGTTTAGGCTTGCTCGCATTAATTAGTTTGATCGTGTTGTATAGCGCATCAAGCGCCAACATGTCGGTGGTACTCAGTCAGGCTCTGAAGTTTTTGTTCAGTGCAGTGGTCATGTTGGCTGTTGCACAATTGCCGCGCCGACTTATTCGTAACAGTGCGCCCTGGTTATATGGCGTTGGTTTGTTATTGCTAGTGCTGGTCATGATTAAAGGATCAAGCGCATTAGGCGCGCAGCGCTGGCTGGATTTAAAAATTATCCGTTTTCAACCATCAGAAATCATGAAGCTGGCGATGCCGTTACTGTGTGCATGGTACGTTCACGAGCGTCCACTGCCACCTTCCTTAAAAGATGTGTTGGTACTCACTATCATTATTTTGGTGCCGACTGCCTTAATTGCCAAACAACCTGACTTGGGTACCGCGATATTGGTATTGGCTGCAGGTGGCGTCGCGTTGATTTTGGCCGGCTTGCAGAAGCGTTATATTCTTGGTGTCTTGTTGCTAATGATTCCGGCGGCATGGATAGGCTGGACACATATGCATGATTATCAACGACAACGTGTGGTCACTTTTCTCAATCCGCAAAGTGATCCACTTGGTTCCGGTTATCACATCATTCAATCGCAGATTGCGATTGGCTCGGGTGGTGTATTTGGTAAAGGCTATTTAAACGGCAGTCAGGCACAACTTGAATTCTTGCCGGAACGCGCAACTGATTTTATTTTCGCGGTGATCGGTGAAGAGTGGGGACTATTGGGACTGATTACGATTCTGCTTCTATATGCCTTCATCATCGGTCGTTGTTTGTATATTGCCGCCAATGCCCAAGATACTTTCTCACGAATATTGTCCGGCAGTTTGGGATTAACTTTTGCTGTGTACGTATTTGTAAATACCGGCATGGTCACAGGCTTATTACCGGTCGTCGGCGTACCACTGCCCTTGATCAGTTTTGGTGGCAGTTCCATGGTAACGTTGATGGCAGGCTTCGGCATTGTGATGGCTATTCATGCGCGCCGCAGATTGGTGGGAAGATAGAACTGATGAGAAATATTTTGCGACAACTCTTTTTCGTAACTCTGTTATGCATGGCAGTGTGCAATGTATATGCGCTGGATATCAATCGCGTTGAGGTGCATGCTTTCATCGACAAAATGGTGAATGAACATCAATTCAAACGTAGTGATGTTGAAACCATATTGAAAGACGCCGAAACTCAACAATCGATTCTTGATGCCATTGCTAAACCAGCCGAACGCGTGGTGCCTTGGTTTGAATATCGGGAACGCTTTTTGACTGACAAGCGCATTCACAAGGGAATTACTTTTGTGCAAGAACATACTCTGTCGCTGACCAAGCTTGAGGAACAAGGCGCTCCAGTAAGTGAAATTCTGGGCATTCTGGGCGTCGAAACCATGTATGGTGAATCTGCCGGTCGTTTTCGTGTAATAGATGCGCTCGCAACATTGAGTTTTGATTATCCACCACGCAGCAGTTTTTTCATTGGCGAACTTGAGCAATATCTATTACTCGCTCAAGAACAACATCTTGCGATCAAGGAGGCAATGGGTTCATACGCAGGCGCAATGGGTGCACCGCAATTCATGCCGCGCAGTTATCGTAACTTCGCGGTAGATGGTGATAGCGATGGAAAAATTGATCTGTGGAATGATTGGGATGACGTGTTGTTCAGTGTTGCAAACTATTTAAAGCAATACGGTTGGCATGCTGATGAACCAGTAGTCGTCAATGCAACTTATACGACAAAAGAACCTCCGCCCTACTCAGTGAACGACATTGCCATGAATGAAACTGTCGCATCACTCAAAGCCAAGGGAGTCGTATTCAATACCACGCTGCCAGATACCGCACCTGCAGTCCTGATTACGTTGCAAGGCAAAGATGGCCCGGTGTTTCGCGTAGGTTTTAATAATTTTTTTGTTATCACTCGTTACAATCATAGTCCGCTGTACGCCAACGCAGTGATCGAGTTAGGTCAGGCAATCATGACGCAATTAACCATTGCCAAGCCACAATGATGTTCATGATTAAAAAAACCTCAGCATTATGGATCAGTATTCCCATGTTACTGTTGATTGCGGGATGCAGCACCACCAAGATCAAACCGATTCCGGAATTATCTCCTGCCGAAGTTGATCACATTCACGATGCCATACCGCGTGTTGAGCCGCTCTCCAAAAATGGTAATCCTGCCTTCTACGACGCATTGGGTCAACGCTACTTCGTCATGCAAAGCGCCGCAGGTTACGACGAGCGTGGTGTTGCATCATGGTATGGACCTGGCTTTCATAAAGGTGCAACCTCCAGTGGCGAGCGCTACGACATGTATGGCATGACAGCTGCGCACAAGACCTTGCCATTACCAACCTATGTTCAAGTCACCAATCTGAACAACGGCCGCAGTATCACCGTACGTGTAAACGATCGCGGTCCCTTTAAGCGTGGTCGCATCATTGATCTATCTTATGCCGCTGCCAGTAAGCTCGATATGTTGCGCGATGGCACCGCTTTTGTGGAAGTGAAATCACTGGTCCCAGGTGAAAACGCGCCGCATGCTACGCAATCATCCTCTCCCCTGTTTGTTCAAGCAGGTGCATTCAGCGATGTTGCGAATGCCGAACGACTATTGCAGCAATTACAGCGAAGCGGTTTTATGGATGCGTTCATCCACAATAGCAACAACAAAGGTCAAACACTGTTTCGTGTTCGTATTGGTCCGATAAATAATGTCGATGAATTTGATCGTGTTATTGCAAGCCTCAAAGCATCGGGGATCGATGATGCGCATTTAGCATTGGATTAATATTGGATTAGCCGCTAGTACTCGGTACACTGTGAATTATTGTGATGTGTCTTTGGAGCGGTCATGAATCTGTCGATTTCAAATGTACTGATATTAGTGGTCATGAGTACGACGTTGAGCCTGATGCCGGGATGCAAGAAAGCAGCGCCGAAGTCCGCACCTATGTTGTCTTCTACAACTTCCAGCGCTGCTTCTGAAAATGCATCGCCATTGCTGTCCATTTCCAAACTCGCACCACCAGATCACTCGGCTATCATACCTGCCGCACCAAAAATTGATGCGCGTTCCTTTGCATTGATGGATGCGGATAGTGGTGCATTCATCGCAGAAAATAATGGTGATGCTCGCGTAGAGCCCGCCAGTTTGACCAAACTGATGACGAGTTACATTGTGTTTGACGCGTTGAAGATTGGTAAGTTGAAACTTGATGATATGGTGACGATCAGTGAACATGCATGGAAAACGGGTGGTGCCGTTACCGATGGCTCGACCAGTTTTTTGCCGATCGGCGAGCGTGTATCGGTTGAAACCCTTATTCAAGGAATGATCATTCAATCTGGCAATGATGCAAGCATTGCATTGGCAGAACGTATCGCTGGCAGCGAGGACACTTTCGCACAATTGATGCGTGTGTATGCGCAGCGCTTGAACATGAATAACAGTAGCTTTGGCAATGCCACGGGTCTGCCCTCACCGCTCGGTTATTCAACAGCACATGATCTGGCCTTGCTGGCACAAGCATTGATTCGCGATTTTCCGCAGTATTATCATTATTTTTCGATTAAAGAATTCACCTACAATAAGATGACGCAGCACAATCGCAATGGCTTGCTATTACGCGATCAAAGTGTGGACGGCCTCAAGACGGGACATACCGAGGCGGCAGGATATTGCTTGATATCTTCTGCAAAACGCGAAGGTATGCGCCTTATCGCGGTGGTGATGGGAACCAATTCGTTCAAAGCACGTGAAGATAGTAGCCAGGCTTTGTTGAATTACGGATTCAGCTTCTTTGAAACAACTCATCTATTTAAAGGCAATCAGGTTGTTAAATCTGTCGTGGTGCGCAAAGGTGTTGTGAACAATGTCGATGTCACGCCAGGATCGGATATTGTGCTAACCATTCCGCGTGGTCGCGCCACCGATATCCAAACGCAAATCAACTTGCCCAATGTATTGATCGCTCCACTTGAGCACGCAACACCGGTCGGCACTTTATCACTCAGCCTCGATAGCAAAGAAATTGGGCACTACAACTTATATCCCGCGCACGATGTCGCGCAGGCTGGTTTCTTTGGTCGTACAATTGATAGCATCAAATTGTTATTCTCACATTAGCAATGAGTGACCAAGATACATTAATGACGTTTCCCCATGACTATCCATTGAAAGTCATGGGACGCAACAACGACGACTTTCGTTCATTAGTATTGGGCATTGTGCAAAAGCACATGGGTGAAATTGATCATGCTTTGATTGAGGAGCGTCCCAGTCGCGATAGCACGTATCTTGGTCTGACAATTACAGTGCGTGCACTAAGCAAAGCGCAATTGGACGCGTTGTATATGGAATTAACCGCGTGCGAAAAGGTAATGGTTGCGCTGTGAGTGAGTTTCGAGAATCAACCGTTACTTACGTGCGTTTAATATCGCACACAATTTATTGGCGAATTTTTCGTACAGCTGAAGCGGTGTAATATTCACATTCAACTGTGCAAGATCAATCACCTGCAATCCTTGATAGCCACAAGGATTAATGCGATCGAAAGGAGATAAATCCATCGCCACATTAAAAGCCACTCCGTGATAGCAACAGCCTCGACGAATACGCAAACCAATACTTGCGAGTTTTTTATTTTCTACATACACGCCAGGTGCATCACGACGTGCTTCAGCACGAATATTCCATTCAGCAACCGTTTCAATCACTGCATTTTCCAATGCCATCACTAAATCACGTACGCCTAATTTGAAGCGACGCAGCTCCAATAGAGGATAAACAACCAATTGCCCAGGACCGTGATACGTTACTTGACCACCGCGATCAATGTTGATGACAGGAATATCTCCAGCGGCAAGTACATGCTCGGGCTTGCCATTCATTCCCAACGTGAATACCGGCTCATGTTCCAAGAACCAAATCTCATCACGAGTGTGTATATTACGCCCTGAAGTGAATGCCTGCATCGCACGCCAGGTTGGTTCATAAGGAACACGACCCAACCACTTGAGCAATGGCATGGCAGAATCGATCGAAGGGTTAAGCAAGTCCTGCATTGTTACGTTCCAACGCTCGCTCTGCTCGATAACTTGAACGTACTAAGGGTCCAGAAACGCATTCTATAAATCCTTTTGCTAGCGCCCATTCGCGATACTTGTTGAATTCTTCAGGTGTAACCCAACGCTCGATCGGCAAGTGATTCACTGTTGGACGCAAATATTGGCCTAGCGTAAGAATGTCGACTCCAGCTTGTCGCAGATCATTCATAGTGATATCGATTTCTTCATCAGTTTCACCCAAACCCAACATTAAACTGCTCTTGGTCAAAACATTATTACGATGTTGCTTTGCGTGTTGCAACACCGTAAGAGTCTGTTCATATCCCGCACGTGGATCGCGCACTGGATGTGTCAAGCGCTTTACGGTTTCAATGTTTTGCGCGAATACTTCAAGTCCACTATCGACAACTGTTTCAACGTCTGCAAGTTGCCCTTGAAAATCGGGCGTAAGTGCTTCAACCGCTGTATCAGGATTTAAACGTTTGATCTCGCGCACGCATTCAGCGAAGTGAGCAGCGCCGCCATCCGGCAAATCGTCGCGATTAACCGATGTCAGGACCACATACTTAAGTTTCATCAATTGCACTGTACGCGCACCGTTAATCGGCTCATCTTTATCGAGCCAACCATGTGGATTACCAGTATCAACAGCGCAAAATTTGCAAGCGCGCGTACACACGGCGCCCATCAACATCAATGTTGCGGTGCCTGCATTCCAACACTCGCCAATATTGGGGCATTTGGCCTCCTCGCACACCGTGGCCAAACGATGCTCATGTACAGTTTCACGTACTGCATTAAATCCATGGCCAGCTGGCATTGGCGCACGTAACCATGTTGGCTTTTTACCCGGAACAAAGACCGATGAATCGCGACTGATTTTAATGCCATCCTTAATGGCAGCA
>JAICKZ010000257.1 GCA_025927665.1 Steroidobacteraceae bacterium
ACCCGTCGTGCTTACAATACTTGCGGCAGTCATCTCGCTGCATATTTCGATGATCGTGATTCAGAAAGATTGCCGGAGGAATGTCGTACCTTATTGCAAGGTAATTGTTCTAACGTTGTAAAGTTTGTACAACAACACAACATCGACGCAATTTATATTGCACTACCGTTTTCGGCGGCACCACGTATGATTCAATTGCTTGATGAATTGCGTGATACCACCGCATCAATTTACTTTATTCCAGATATTTTTTCTTTTGACATTATCCAGGCGCGCTTTGTTGAAATCGATGGCATGCCAGTGGTGTCGGTGTGTGATACACCGTTCAATGGCATCAGTGCATTGATCAAACGTGGTATGGATATCATTTTCTCAACCCTTGGGTTGCTGTTGTTATGGCCTGTACTAATCGCGATTGGCATCGCGATAAGAATGACTTCCAAAGGTCCCGCGCTATTCAAGCAACGTCGTTATGGATTAAATGGCGAAGAAATTTTGGTATACAAATTTCGCTCAATGACGGTATGTGAAGACGGGCAGGCCGTTACGCAGGCGACCAAGATGGACATGCGTATTACCAAGCTGGGAAGATTTTTGCGCAAAACTTCACTAGATGAGTTGCCACAGATTATCAACGTGCTACAAGGTCGTATGAGCATCGTTGGACCGCGTCCGCACGCCGTCGCTCATAACGAGCAATATCGCAAACTGATCAGCGGCTATATGATTCGACACAAAGTTCGCCCTGGTATTACAGGATGGGCACAAGTGAATGGCTTGCGTGGTGAAACTGAAACGGTGGACAAGATGCGTAAGCGTGTGGAATATGATCTGGATTATTTACGCCACTGGTCAGCGTGGATGGATATCAAAATTATTTTTAGAACCATCAAGCTGGTGATTCACGATTCGCAAGCGTACTGATCTATTGTTCTATTCTGACCAGTGCGGAGCTTCACAACTTTACATTATTGGGTTCCAACTGCGCTTCATAACGGCACTGCAGTAGTTATAGTTACTTGGATTACACTTTCGGTAAGTGTCGCAGAGTCGGCGTATTCCTGTGATTCAGTGATTTGAGCTAAATGGCCTCTCTTAATGGCGTGCAATTAGAAAAACGAAATAACCAATCGCACTAAAATGAGCAGTACTATCAATATGGTAAAAATATTTATCCCAGTGCGATAATCGCTATTTGTGACTATGGCAAATGTTGCTATTGGCGTCGCTACTAAAAAAATAATTGCAGGTGCCCATACGCTAATCAACGCCCATGTTAGTGCGAGTCCTGGGATGGAAAATGATTCAGGTCCAGCTATGTACCCAAGAAACACAAGCAAAACGCTGGCAATCAAAGAAGCTCTAGTCATGGAGAACGCAAGTTCAAACAATCTATCTTTATTCATAGCGCCAGATTCGGCCTATTTTAAGTCCTTTAGGAACTTTATCGGATCTTCGCCGCGTTCCAATACTTCAACCAATGCAGAGCCCACGACCATGCCATCTGCATGACCTTTGATTGCTTGCACTTGTTCACGGGTGCGAATACCGAAGCCTGCGCACACAGGTACGTTTGAAGCTGCTCTGACGCTGTCCATGTAACGCAAGATTTCATTAGGTGTCGCCACTTGTTTGCCGGTCGTGCCGGTCATGGTGACTGCATACACAAAGCCTTCTGCGGATTTGCACAACATGGCAAGACGTTCAGCTGGCGTGACGGGCGTAACCATTTGTATCAATGCCAAGCCTTCCGCGTGCAACGCGGTTTGAATTGCATCGCTCTCTTCATGCGGTAAGTCAGGAACAATAAATCCACTGACACCTGCCATACGAGCCGCTTGAGGTAATTTGTCAAAACCAAATGCCAACAAAGGATTGAGATAACTCATCAACAAGATGGGTGCTTTGGGTTTTTGCTTGGCAGATTGCAATGTATTCAATATCCATTTCAATGAAATACCTTTCGCAAGCGCTGCACGACTGGAGCGTTGAATAGTTAATCCATCTGCCATGGGATCACTAAAGGGCACACCGATTTCAACCACATCGGACACATCGGCAACTTTGCACAAGAGTTCATGAAAATGATCAGGTTCAGGGAAGCCACCGGTTAGAAATGCAACCAAGGCAGGACGATCTTGTGATTGTGCCGCTCGAATGGCGTCGCTGATTTGTTGTGATGGCTTTGTAGGTGTGGGCATGGCAGTCAAATCTTTCCAACCAATAGAGTTCTTTGCAAAGTGGGCATGTCCTTATCGCCACGGCCCGACAAACCAATCAATATTTTCTTGCCTGGATTGTTTTTCGCATAACGGCGTGCGCCTGCAAGTGCATGTGACGATTCAATCGCAGGCAAAATACCTTCTGCTGCACAGCATTCTTCCAGTGCATTCAATGCATCATCATCTTCGATTCCTTCGTAACTGACGCGGCCGGCTGCTTGTAACAGCGCATGTTCTGGACCTACGCCAGGATAATCAAGTCCAGCAGATACGGAATGTGTTTCTTGGATCTGGCCATTCTCATCTTGCAATAGCATGGAATAGCAACCTTGGAGCACACCAGGTTTACCATAGGCCAGTGATGCCGCGTTTTGTCCGAGTCCCGTGCCAGTTCCACCTGCTTCAATACCAATTAACTGTACTTGTGTATCTTTAACAAACGGATAAAACAAACCAATGGCATTGGAACCACCCCCGACGCATGCAATTGCAACATCGGGCAATGAACCTGTTCTTTGCAACATTTGTTCGCGCGCTTCACGTCCTATAATAGATTGCAACTCACGCACCAAGTAGGGATAAGGATGTGGTCCAATTGCGCTACCTAAACAATAGTAAGTACCATTGGGATCGGTAACCCAATCTCGCAAGGCTTCATCTACGGCAGCACGCAAAGTTTTGTCGCCACTGGTTACCGGTACAACGGTCGCGCCAAGTAACTTCATGCGTCCCACATTAGGTGCTTGACGCTCCATATCCACTGCACCCATGTATACAGTGCAAGGCAAACCTATGCGTGCACAAGCGGCCGCAGAAGCCACACCATGTTGACCTGCACCCGTTTCGGCGATGACTCGCTTCGCACCTAATTTCTTTGCAAGCAACACTTGACCAATGGAGTTATTAATTTTATGTGCACCGGTATGAGCAAGGTCTTCGCGTTTTAGCCAAAGTTCACAACCCCATCGCTTGGATAAGGTACGCGCATGCGTTAATGCAGTAGGACGACCAATCCAATCACGCAACTCAGCTTGATATTCAGTCTGAAATTCTTTGTCATGCAAGTAACGCTTTACACCTTCTTTTAAGCGATTGAGTGCGGGCACCAGCGTTTCTGGAATGTAACTGCCACCAAAAGGTCCGAAGCGACCACGTTCATCGGGATAGCGATCACTTAGCACATTGGCCAGTAACGCTTTTGCATCCAATGATTTTTCAAATGTACTCATTCAAATTACCTCAGCACTTGCTTGCGCTGCATTTACAAATTCAATGATCTTATTGATGTCTTTAATGCCAGGCGCGGCTTCAACACCACTGCTGACATCGACTCCGAAGGGCTTTACTTGCGTGATTGCATCTCGCACATTTTGTGCACGCAATCCACCTGCGAGAATCAACTCTCCTTGCATGGCCAATTGTGCGGCGAGTTGCCAATCTGCAATTTCGCCGCTGCCACTGACCGAGCCTTCAAACAAAAATCGTTTTGGCAATTCACTTGGTAATGGCTTGCCGGCTCTCAGTACAGGCAATATTTCTAATTGTGTTGGCAATTGCAAACCAGCAACATCTTCCCAATCCGTTTGTAATACATCCGGTTTAAATATTTTCAATACTTCATCGACCAATGCTTGTGAAGGATGTTGCATCACTGCAATACGCATAACACTTGCTGGAATGTTTGTAGCGTATTCACTGGCTTGTTGCACACTTACTTGGCGCTTGGAAGGCGCAAAGACAAAGCCTATCGCATTGACGCCAATATCAACCGCGGCGTTGACGGCAAGTGTATTGGTCATGCCACAAATTTTAATCCATATATTCATCAAATATTGCCGATACGAGTTAACGCAGCCTTGCGTCCTGCCATCAATAATTCGCAGGCCAGCGCACGCGGATTGGCACTGCTCATTAATACCGTACCCACTAATGCAACTTGATAACCAAGTTGTATGATGTGCCTTACATCGTCGGCATTGTTAACACCACTTTCGGCTACCTTCGGATAACCCGCTGGCAACAACTCGATCAATTCTGCAAAGCGTTCAATATTGACTTTGAGGGTTTGCAAATCGCGGCAATTGATGCCCACCAAAATCATTTCCTTATGTTCTTTGCGTGGTTGCAATACTTCATTAATGATATTGATATCAGCTTCATCGAAAGCTTCGATCAATACAAACATGTTTAACATCGCGGCGCAGTCCAATAAAGCTTTAATACGGCTTTGATCCAGCAT
>JAICKZ010000308.1 GCA_025927665.1 Steroidobacteraceae bacterium
AAGAAGGTTTCACCGGCATCCAATAAGCGACCGATGTAAGGATGATTGAGATTGGCGAGGATCTGTCGTTCTGCGGCGAAGCGGCGTTGCACTTCATGGCTTAACTGCGTATTGGCCACGACCTTAATGGCCACCTGGGCTGAATAAGCGCGATCGGCACGTTCGCCCAAATACACGGTGCCGGCACCGCCGACACCGACAATGGCGACCAAGCGATAATCACCTACGACCTTGCCCAATAACTCCACCCGTCGATCATGTTCAGAGCCCAACAGTGCTTGATTAACCGCACTGGTCACGGGGCCTGGACGGCTGCTCAATTTTTTTCGCGCCACGCCACGTGATTCAGCCAACAAATGCGCATAAATCTCCTCTCGCAAGGCTTGATCATCGCCACACTCGGCACTTAAAAAGATATCGCGTTCCGCAGCGGGAAGTTGTTCCGCCTGATCGATTAATTGTTTAATGCGTTGCTGATAGAGAAATGAAGAATTTGTATTGTTCATTTTATAGCGTCCAATTTGTATTCCGTGAATACTCTGTTTTGGCGAAGATTTACGTTGGTATAACGTGCATTGATCGCCTGATCGCAAGATTAGCAATCGGTCAGAAGCCTGTCGAGTACGCATACAAATAGTGTCGTTGCCTGCGTCATATTGTTATGCTTGTTGTCTGGCTAACATAAGTCAATCAATGTGTTTGAGCTGGCCTATATGATGTGAATTCTAATGAGTGCCTTTGATTCCAAAGCTTTTTTAGCAACGTTGTCCAAGCAACCTGGCGTGTACCGCATGCTGGATGCGGATGGCAATGTGATTTACGTTGGTAAGGCACGCAATCTCAAAGCACGTGTGTCCAGTTATTTTTCGGCACAACCGCATACCGCTAAAACGATGGCCATGTTGGCGCAAGTTGCCAATGTTGAGGTTACTTCTACTAGTTCTGAAATCGAAGCATTATTGTTGGAATGCAATTTAATCAAGCAACATCGGCCACGTTATAACGTGATGTTGCGTGATGATAAGAGTTTTCCATATATACATCTCTCAACACACGATTATCCGCGCTTAAGTTTTTATCGTGGTTCAAAAAAAGTCTCTGGTAAATTATTTGGACCCTATCCGAATGCAGGTGCGGTGCGTGAATCATTGCTTGAAGTGCAGAAGCTGTTTGGTATACGGCCTTGCACCGATATTTTTTTTACTAATCGCAGCCGACCTTGCTTGCAGTTTCAAATCAAGCGTTGTTCTGCACCCTGTGTGGGTGAGATCGATAAACTAACTTATGCGCAAGATATAAAAGAAGCGATCCAAGTCCTGGAAGGACGTGATCAAGAGTTGATCAGCGAATTGGCATTACGCATGGAACAAGCCGCAACTCAGCAAGAGTATGAACGTGCCGCGCGTTTGCGTGATCGCATCCAAGCAATCAAGAGCATTCAATCGACGCAATCAATGAATAGTCGCGGCACGGATGATGTCGATGTGGTTGCTTGTATAGAAATCAATGGACAGTTCTGTATTGCGATCGTATTTATCCGCGGTGGAAAAAATTTAGGTAGTGCGAATTTTTTCCCCAAAGCAGGTATTGCCGAACGTGATGAAGTGTTAAGCAGTTTTATTACGCAATACTATTTGTCACATGAAGCACCGGCAGAGATTGTGATTGATACCAAGCTCGAAGACAGTGAGCTGATTGCATCGACTATTTCGCTGCGTGCACAACGAGTCATTGAGCTGCGCGATAAAGTGCGCGGGCAGCGTGCACGTTGGTTGGAAATGGCACGTAGTAATGCGGAGTTGGGATTGCGTATGCGTCAAAGCAGTGATGCGACGATCACAGCGCAATTGTCGGAACTAGCCGAATTACTGAAACTATCAAAGTCGCCGTCGCGCTTGGAATGTTTTGATATCAGTCACACCATGGGCGAAGCGACGGTCGCTTCTTGTGTTGTATTCAATGGTGAAGGTCCGCTGAAAGCGGATTATCGTCGTTTTAACATTGAGGGCGTGACCGGTGGCGACGATTACGGTGCGTTGCGTCAGGCATTGATGCGACGTTACGCACGCATCAAGCAAGGTGAAGTGCCATTGCCAGATGTATTGTTTATTGATGGTGGCGAAAATCAAACTGCAGTGGCTGCGCAGGTTCTTAATGAATTGCAGATTCATGGCGTGAAATTAGTCGGCGTTGCAAAAGGAGCAGATCGACGTGTTGGTCAAGAACGTTTGTTTATAGTCGAAGATCAACAGCATTATTCAGTTGAATCGGGTGTGGCAACTTTACTGCAACCCGACTCCGCAGCATTGCACTTGATACAACGCATTCGCGATGAAGCGCATCGATTTGCTATCACCGGTCATCGCCAACGACGTGGCAAAGCGCGACAGTTGTCATTGCTTGAAACTATTCCTGGATTAGGACCGCGTAGACGCCGTCAGTTGTTGCAACAATTTGGTGGCATGCAAGGAGTCAAGCGGGCCAGCAGTGAGGATTTGCAACAAGTGAAGGGAATCAGCCAGGCATTGGCAGACAATATTTTTTCCGCCTTGCATCCCGAGTAAATGCATGATCGAATGGCCGTCATTTTTATCCAAGGCATCGTTGTGAAGTTTCCCATTGCCAATGCATTAACGTTCGCGCGAATCGTAATGATCCCGCTGGTGGTGGTCATGTTTTATCTGCCGTATCATTATGCGCATCCGGTGTCGGCATCCGTGTTTATTCTGGCGGCCATTACGGATTCATTGGATGGTTATCTCGCTCGCAAGTTACAACAAACCTCTGCGCTAGGCGCTTTTCTTGATCCAGTGGCGGATAAATTGATGGTGGCCACGGCGTTGATATTATTGGTGAGCGATGAACCCATTTTTCTTCGTCCTTTTCATTTCAATCCGCACATTGTCATTTCAATTACTGCGGCCATTATTGTCGGACGTGAAATTACCATTTCCGCATTGCGCGAATGGATGGCCGAAATGGGAGCGCGTGGCAAGGTAGCAGTTTCTTCACTGGGTAAGTTAAAGACCATTTTCCAAATGACCGGCTTATCAATGATGTTGTTTCAATGGGATCTGTTTGGTTTGCCCGTATTTGAAGCCGGTGTTGCATGTCTGATGGCCGCTGCGGCGCTGACATTGTGGTCGATGATGGCATATTTACGAGCCGCATGGCCCGAGTTAATGAAGCATCAACCCAAGTAATTTCTTACTCTGTATATTGGCAATAGTGAATTCGATAGATTTATCCGCATGATGCAAGTATTCCTGATGTTTTTCGTGGTTGACAGTTGGCATGAAGCCCTTACAATACGCGACCTCATTTGGAATGAATGCGGGAATAGCTCAGTTGGTAGAGCGCAACCTTGCCAAGGTTGAGGTCG
>JAICKZ010000292.1 GCA_025927665.1 Steroidobacteraceae bacterium
ACAACAGGTTGCTTGGATATCACTCACAGTGATGCTTTCCATCATGACCGCGTTCATTGCCTGTCTAGCAATGATGCTCAAAACACTGTTGATACGAAACTATGACGATGAAGCGAGCCGTGCCTATGAACGCATCGCACTCATGTCCCTGATTAATAACATTCAAGATTTCATTTACGTCAAGGACACGCAGTGTCGATTTACACTGACCAACACCTATACCGCGAAACAAATGGGTTCGACACCCGAAGCGCTATTAGGCAAAACTGATTTTGATTATTATCCCAAAATACTCGCTGAACAATTTTTTAATGATGATCGCAAAGTCATTACTTCCGGCGAAGCAGTGCATCGTGAAGAGCCCGGCCGCAATGTCAACGGCGAAGATTTTGTCATTCTGACCAGCAAAATTCCATTGCGTGATGCAACTGGTCGAGTGATTGGGTTGGTCGGTATCGGTCGTGACATCACTCAACGCGTTCATGCAGAAGAAGCCGCCGCACTGGCATTGCGAGCAGCTGAATCTGCCAACAAAGCAAAGAGTGAGTTCCTTGCCAACATGAGTCATGAAATTCGTACGCCAATGAATGGTGTGCTCGGTATGACAGAAATTTTGATGGACACGGATTTGGACGCCAATCAACGTGACTGCACACGCACCATTCTCAACAGTGCTAAAGCATTACTGACAGTGATCAATGACATTCTGGATTTCTCCAAGATTGAAGCCGGCAAATTAGAGATTGAAAAACTCGATATGGATTTGCGCACCACCGTAGAAGATACTGCTCGCGTTATAGCAGTACAAGCACACCATAAGGGCTTGGAACTCATTGTCAGTCTTGATCCCAACTTACCGGATTGGGTACGAGGTGATCCAGGTCGCTTCCGTCAAATTCTACTTAACCTTGCCGGCAACGCAGTTAAATTTACCGAGCATGGCGAAATCAGTATCAACGTTACGGTGGCGGAAAGTAACAGCACCGGCGTGATGATTCGCTGCGAAGTACTTGACACAGGTATCGGTATTGCACCCCAACGCCTCAAATCATTGTTTCTACCTTTTTCTCAAGCAGATTCGTCGGTGACGCGTCGCTATGGCGGAACCGGCTTGGGTCTTTCCATCAGTCGTCGCCTGGCTGAGTTAATGGGCGGCGATGCAGGTGGCGATAGCAGTGAAGGCGACGGTTCAAAGTTTTGGTTCACCGTGCAATTCGAGCTTGCCGATAAACATACTGTCATCACACCACTCAATACGTCGATGACACTCAACAATCGTCGTATTCTTGCAGTGGACGACAATGCAACCAATCGTAAAGTGCTGGCAAGTCAATTAGCCAGTTGCGGCACGACGGCAACCTTTGCCAGTAGCGCTGCTGAAGGCTTGACGCTACTGCAACAAGCGGCAAGTAATGGCACTCCGTTTGAAATGGCATTACTGGATCATGACATGCCAGGATGCACCGGTGCCGAACTCGGTATGATGATCAATAGTGATCCACAACTTAAATCAACGCGATTGGTGATGCTCACTTCCTCAGGATCATTGGGCGATAGTGCACACTTCGCCGATATAGGATTTGCTGGCTACTTGTTAAAACCTGTCAGTCAGAACGACCTATCTGATTGCTTGATGCTGATATTGAACAACACCAAACCCAGTTCGTCCAGTGCCATCATCACGCGCCATGAGCTGCGTGAACGTCGCGCACGCAATCGCGAAAATAACAAACGAGTGTTGGTTGCCGATGACGACATGGTCAACCAGAAAGTTGCGCGTCGCATGTTGCAGGCATTGCACTATGAAGTTGATGTAGTAAGCAATGGCCGCGAAGCCATCGCCGCATGGCGTGCGGGAGGTTACGATATTATTTTGATGGATTGTCAGATGCCGATCATGGATGGTTACACGGCTACCAAAGAAATTCGACAACTGGAAAAAGGCACTGCGCACATACCAATCGTGGCCTTGACCGCTAACGCCATGAAAGGAGCTGAAACGGAATGCATTGCAGCGGGTATGGACGACTATTTGACCAAGCCCATTGACCGGGCTCGTCTTGAAATGTGCCTACAACAATTGCTCGTCACACCCGACGATCAAAGCGATATCGCCAGTATACAACAAGCATAAAATAATCGTTACGCACCGGTTAAGACTGGACTGTTCTGCTGAGTATCAACAATTGCTCAAACAACATCACTTGATCTGCAGCATGAGTGCCAAAGGTAACTGTTACGACATGCAGCGATGGAAAGTTGGAATCATAATTTGAAAGTCGAAGCCATTCATGGTGGACGCTTTAAAACCCGCGCCATCGCCAAAGCATAGGTGTTCGATTACATTGAAGTCTATTACAATCGAAAGCGACTCCACTCTACTTTGGATCAAACTCCAGAGCAGTTTGAGTTATCTTCTGTCACTCAGATCACTATCCGTCATTGTGGGTAAGGATCAGTTGGTGAGAATACCTTAAATGCAGGAACGATAGAGAGAGCTTAAGTTGAATGCAACGATTGAGTCAGATCGTCTTGTCATCAAGGCGGATGCTTCTGCATCTGCGTTATTTGGTGTAAAGCTCTGGGCAAGTATCGACGTAAATTACACATCCGCCATCAAGAATTTCCAAGGGTGGTGGGCGAATTGGTAGAGTTTGTTGAACTGAGTGGCAAGCTATGAAGTGTGTTCGTGTATTGGCTTATTCTTTTTTACTTTTGCCGATAGGTATGTCTGTGGCAGATCAAAGTGTAAAAATTGATCAGTGCGAAAGTAGTTGGAAGAAATTATTTCGTGCAAAAAATGGTCGGGTTGATGACTCCTTGCTTGAGGAGTGGAAGAATCATGAGCGCGAATGCAAAGGTACGAGGATATACGAGATCCATTTGGCATCAATATATCTTCGACTCGAGAAGTTTGAGCCCGCAAAAATTATCTTGCAAAGTGCGACGATACCTCAGCAGTACAAACTAAAGGCGGAAATTGTTGGTGTCAATATTGATTATCTTCAGGCAATTTCATTTGAAAAAATCGATTTGTCTGCATTACGACGACTGGAAGCTCGCATTGTTTCTTTGAAAAATGAACAGCAGGATGTGTCCGCGGTTCTTGGTATATTGGGGCACGTACAATTGTTGCTTGGGAAGTATCCGGATGCGGTGGATACGTTGGAGAAGGTTGTCGCCAATCGCATTGATGGTGATGACTTAACGGACTACAGAAATCTTACTGTCGCGTACGCTAATGTTGAGCGTTATGAGGAAGCATTGGCGCTTGTGGACAAGACGTATTCCCTTAGTAAGGATGTGACTTCCGATAAAGAATTTATGTACGCAGCGGCCTTGGCATACTCTGCTGTTGGTAACGTTGAATCAGCCAAGAATATGTTGACGTTGATTCTGAATAAGAATCCCGGTTTAGAGAATGACTTAAGGTATCGTCAAGTTGTTTCGAAAGCCAAGGAACTGTCGAAGGGCAAGCTCAAGTAAAGCAAGATTGCTAAAGCCGAATTTTTCGGCGCTGGGGAGCGTCCGTTCAGTCCAGACTATGCTGATCACTACGGTATCCCGACTAGAATGTGGCCTGAATTGGACGCTTGAGGGTATTCCGGCAGATTGATCATCTACCGATGCACGCGGGCAGGCCTCTCTGAGTGAAGGCGCGCTGTACGGGATTGAGCTTCTTGTCGATCTCATGCACACGTACCCAAAGGGTGAGTGCCTTGATCTCATCCGGGGCGGAAGTTGCCGTGTGCATGGAAGCGAGGTATATAACTTCGCTTCCAGGTGTTGAGT
>JAICKZ010000206.1 GCA_025927665.1 Steroidobacteraceae bacterium
AAAACCGGCAATGATGCGAGCGCACTTAAACGACGTAATGGAGTTCGAGTGTATTCTGTCTTTAACGTGCTGGCCAGCATCGAGACCAATCCTTCCATCGCCTTCAATGCCACATTGCCAGTAAATCCGTCGGTGACGACCACATCAACGTCACCACTAAAAATATCGTTGCCTTCAATAAAACCGATATAGTTGAGCGAACTTTTTTGCAGTAACTTATTGGCTTCCTGAACTAATTCATTACCCTTAATGTCTTCGGCGCCGATGTTCAATAAGCCTACTCTTGGCTGCGCAACTTCATTCAAATCTGAAGCCACTACACTGCCCATGATTGCAAATTGCAATAAGTGCTGCGCCGTGCAATCAGCATTGGCGCCCAGATCGAGCATGTGTGTGTGGCCATGATGCGCAGGAATACGCGATAACATGGCCGGGCGATCAATACCTTCAATTGTCTTTAATACAAATCTTGCGGTGGCCATTAAGGCGCCGGTATTTCCTGCGCTAACGCAAGCATGCGCCACACCTTCCTTGACGAGATCAATTGCAACCCGCATGGACGAATCTTTTTTCTTGCGCAGAGCATCCTGTACACGCTCGCCCATCTCAACAATTTGTTGCGCATGATGAACGCGCAGACGATCGGTGAATGGCTTGCCATTCTGAAACCATAATTTTTCGATTACACTTTGCTGACCCACCAGAACAAATTGCACATCCTTTTGCTCTGCCAGTACTTCTAATACTGCAGGAACGGTTGCGGTGACGCCAATGTCTCCACCCATTGCGTCAATCGCAAGTGTCAACGGCATATCCATTGATTTAACCAGCAGGTGGTCTGCACTAATAACAGCTGACATTAAGCAGCGCTGTAAGTGTTGCCCCAGGCAACAAAGAAATTATTCAGCCTGTTTATCAATACGGCTTTCAATTACTTTTTTGCCGCGATAAAAACCATCGGGAGTAATGCGATGACGGGTATGAGTTTCACCCGAGGTGGCATCGACGGATAATGTCGGTGCAGTCAGAAAATCGTGCGCACGATGCATACCACGCTTCGAAGGTGTTTTGCGACTTTTTTGAACGGCCATGATTCATCTCTACTCAAATTAAAAATTAACGCACCACGTTACCTGTTACTTGGTCAACAGTTCACGCAAATTCGCAAAAGGTCGTCGCAAATCATTTGCCTCAACCTCTGCTTCATGTTCTTGCTTTCGATCCTTTTTATCAGGATCAGGTTTTATTGCAGTCGCTTCTAAACTACTACGTCGCAATGCAGCACATACCTTCTCATCTTCATGTTTGGGCACTAATGGCAATGCAAGAATTACCTGCTCTTCCACCAATGCCACCACATCCAGCCGCGTTGCATCAGCGACCCATTCATCCATTTCTGTCGTGTGTGCCAACTCAAGCTCATCTACTTCGCTCGATGCGCCTTGTTGATCCACGCTACAGATCGATAATACAAACTGTTCGTTCAACAAGTACTGCATAGGTACCATACACCGTTGGCATATCAGCTCAACCGTTCCCTGCACTTTGCCCGTTACAATTGGCTTACCACGATGCGAATCAAATTGCAGCTGCACATCCAAAGATGGCTGATCCGATATGACTAATCCAGAGAGACGATCGAAGGATTGCTTTCTGAATTGGTAATCGAATGTCGCTGCGTTGCGAGCCAATGTAAGCGCATCGACAACGATGGGTGCACTGACGTTAGACTCTAAGGCGGGCATGGGGCGCGTATAATAGGTGCGGGTCGCGTCCCTGTCAAAAACTTCCACATCTTAAACCCTTGTTTTTCATAGAACTCAAATGGAACCGTCATGGCAAATTTACATCGATCGCAACCTTCAACTATAACTAGACTTGTTTTGGCCTCCAGTTCACCCTATCGCCGACAATTACTCAATCGCTTCGGGCTGCCTTTTACGGTGCATTCACCCGGAATTGATGAATCCTCTTTACCAAATGAAGAAGTAATATCCTTAGTTCATCGATTGGCCAAGCTCAAGGCAGAAGCGGCAGCATTACGTTATCCCGACAGTGTGGTGATCGGCTCTGATCAAGTTGCAGTACGAGGAGCCACGATTTTAGGCAAGCCCGGCGGCACGGAAGCAGCAGTTGCCCAGTTAAAATCCGCCAGCGGCGCACAAATTGTGTTTCATACTGCCGTACACGTTATTGTTTCTCAACATCAACGGCATGAGGCCCACGTTGACACGACTATAGTTAAATTCCGAAATCTGATCGATGACGAGATCGCTCGTTACATCGAAATGGAAAAGCCCTTGGATTGTGCAGGTTCATTCAAGGCCGAAGCACTCGGCATTACTCTATTCGAGCGGATTGATTCTCATGATCCAACCGCGCTTACAGGGTTGCCACTCATTTGGCTAGCCGGCGCACTTAGGCGCGCCGGATTTCTGCTGCCTTGATTCTTCAAAGATAAAGCGAAAATCGTACTCGATCATTCATTCCAACAATGCAGGTTCTGCACTTGAACGCGTCTCAACGCGTAATTTACCCTCTGAATCAACACTGATGTTGGCATGGCCGCCGTTTACCAAATTCCCGAAAAGTAGATCTTCTGCCAGCGCTCGCTTGATAGACTCTTGAATCAAGCGTTGCATCGGCCGCGCACCCATTTTTGGGTCATATCCCTTAGCTGCCAGCCATTCGCGTACGCTGTCATCGATATGCAGTAGAACACCTTTTTGCTCCAACTGAGCCTCAACTTCCACCAGTAACTTATCAACCACTCGGTGAATCGTGGCGCTATCGAGGCCGTTGAATTGAATAATGCCGTCAAGTCGATTGCGGAACTCAGGTGAAAACAGACGTTTGATCGCTTCCATTCCATCACTTGCGTTATCTCCAGCTACAAACCCAATCGCTGGGCGACTCATTTCAAATGCCCCTGCATTGGTAGTCATTACGATAATCACATGACGGAAATCGGCTTTGCGTCCGTTGTTATCGGTAAGCGTACCGTGATCCATGACTTGCAATAGCAAGTTAAATACATCGGGATGCGCTTTTTCAACTTCATCCAACAGCAACACTGCATGCGGATGTTTATTGATTTGCTCAGTCAATAAACCACCTTGGTCAAAGCCCACATATCCTGGAGGTGCACCGATCAAGCGCGAAACAGTGTGGCGTTCCATATATTCGGACATGTCGAACCTGATCAACTCCACACCCAATGCCAATGCCAACTGACGAGTTACTTCAGTTTTACCCACGCCTGTCGGACCAGCAAACAAGAATGAACCTACCGGTTTACGTTGATCATTTAATCATGAACGTGCCATCTTAATGGCCGAAGATAGTGACTCGATTGCAGGGTCCTGTCCGAAAATCACGAGCTTCAAATTACGCTCAAGGTTCTTCAACAGATCACGATCCGACGTGGACACCGATTTAGGCGGAATGCGAGCAATACGTGCCACGACGTCTTCAATCATATGAACGGTAACCACAGTTTCGCGAACTTCTATCGGCTTGAGGCGCAAGCGCGCACCGGCTTCGTCAATAACATCTATTGCTTTATCAGGTAGTTGGCGATCATTGATGTGACGAGCCGCCAACTCTGCAGCCACTTTCAACGCATCATCTTCGTAACGTACACCATGATGCTCTTCGAAACGCGATCTCAAGCCTCTGAGAATTTCAATTGTTTCATTTACGCTCGGTTCAGTTACATCGATTTTTTGAAAGCGGCGAGCCAAGGCATGGTCTTTCTCGAAAATTCCTCTGTATTCTGTGTAAGTCGTTGATCCAATACAACGAAGCTCACCATTTGAAAGCGCTGGCTTGATCAAGTTTGATGCATCCATAACTCCGCCCGAGGCAGCACCAGCACCAATCACGGTATGGATTTCATCAATAAATAAAATCGCTCCGGGGTTCTTTTTCAGTTCCGACAAAACGCCTTTTAAACGTTTTTCAAAATCACCTCGATACTTGGTACCGGCAATCAACGAGCCTAAGTCCAATGCATACACGGTGCAATCAGATAGTACATCGGGCACTTTGCCTTCAACGATTAAACGCGCCAAGCCTTCAACCAAAGCGGTTTTGCCAACACCGGCCTCGCCTACATAAAGTGGATTGTTCTTACGGCGGCGACAGAGGATCTCGACAGTGCGTTCAATCTCATGTTGGCGACCGATGAGAGGGTCAATACGGCCATCAATTGCCAACTTATTCAAGTTGGTAGCGTACTTTTCTAATGCAGATCCATTTTCACTATCACGATCCTGCGGTTCGGCTCCCGCCTCGTCTTTTTCTTTGGCGGGGACATCTTCACCTACTTTAGATAGACCATGCGAAATGAAATTGACCACGTCCAACCTTGCAACTTCCTGCATCGAAAGCAGGTAAGCGGCATGTGAGTGCTTTTCGCTAAAAATAGCTACCAGCACATTTGCGGTAGTAACTTCCTTTTTGCCGCTCGACTGTACATGGAATACGGCACGCTGAAGCACGCGTTGAAAACCCAAAGTGGGTTGTACTTCACGCTCATCTCCTTCCTTAAGTCTTGGTGTGGTTTGATCAATAAACTCTTGTAATTCCTTGCGCAGACGTACCATGTCTGCGCCACAGGCGCGCAATACTTCACGCACTTTGGGTGTATCAATAATTGCGAGCAACAAATGCTCCACCGTCATAAACTCATGGCGAGCTTCACGGGCTGACTGGAATGCCTCGTTGAGGCATAACTCTAGTTCACTGCTTAACACTCAGTAACCCTCATGCTTCAATACATTCAAATTCATCAAACTTCTTCCATGGTGCATAACAACGGATGTTGTTGTTGGCGTGCAAAACTGGTGACCTGTGCCACCTTTGTTTCGGCAATTTCGTAAGTAAACACGCCACAGACTCCTCTGCCCTTAGTATGAACCTCTAGCATTACTCTCGTAGCAAGGCTTCTATCCATACCAAATACACGTTCCAACACCTCCACAACAAACTCCATTGGGGTGTAATCGTCATTCAACAACAATACCTGATACTGCGGCGGACGCTTTAATTTGGGCGCCGCCTCTTCTACTACCAGTCCATTTTCTTGTTGGGGATCGTAATCGGTCATCTTCAGTTTCAGTGTCAGATCAATACCATCAATATTGACTGCTTATATAGGTGTGTTTTGCTTCTAAAACAAGTCTTTCGACGCAAAACACTTTCCTGTAACAGATATTTGGTAATCCAGTCACTAAAACCTAACTTAGCCAAACCCAACTCCTTCAACACATCTAACGGCATTACCTGTGGCTTTCTTAATTTTAATTTGTCTGAACCTATCGCAATTTATGATCCCAATACCTTCGCAGTAAATCGTCGCTTGCTTACTGACCGAGTACTTGAAACAATTCCGTTAACAGAATATTGAGCTGTCTACTATCCTAGGATCGAAATATAGCTTTCCCCTAATAATTAATTACTAACCGCCTCGCATAAATACATTCATTAATGATGAGTTCTTCACCCAACCTATACCTGTCATGGAGTCAGCTGCGCACTTTGAATCGTGAGCAACTGCTGAATGTGGTGTCGAAATTGGCTCTACCGGCAGTTATGACGCTGATAGTGATTGGTATCGCCTGGCAATTAGCTCAACTCACCTGGTTACTTTTTGAGCCCAAGGCAACCGCGACTCCTGTGCCAGTGATAGCAACTGCCGTGCCCCAGAATGCGAACCATTCGTTCAGTGTTCAAACCATCTCAGATGCGCACTTATTCGGAATCGCCAGCGCTCAACCTTCCGAAACTGAGCCTAGTAATCTTCCTCAGACTCAAGTTGCACTGGTATTGGCAGGTACCATTGCCTTTGCCGATCCGCAAGCTGGATACGCCATTGTGGGAGAAAATGTAGCGAGCACTAAATTTTATAAAGTAGGTGCGATGATCAACGATAGTGTACGGTTACATTCTGTATATACCGATCGTGTGATTATCGATCGT
>JAICKZ010000190.1 GCA_025927665.1 Steroidobacteraceae bacterium
AGCGGTAACGATGGGCCAAGCAACTCTAGGTGGATGAGCAAGATTTGTCAGGCCAACTCCGGCGATCTTCTGCAAACTATCTCCGCCGGAAAATCATTATGACGAACAATGACACCACTCACTACTCCCGCTGCATCACTCGTGTACTTAAGTACATCGAAGCACACCTCGACGAAGATCTGTCCATTGATGCTCTGAGCGCTGTGGCAAATTTCTCGCCCTATCATTTTCATCGACAGTTTTCCGCTTACACCGGCATTGGTGTTGGCAAACTCGTGCGGTTAATGCGTTTACGTCGCGCATCAATGCAACTCGTGTTTAATCCGCTCGTCAGTATCTCCGACGTCGCCTATGAGGCGGGGTTCACCAACTCGGAATCCTTTTCGCGTGCGTTCAAGAATGAAACCGGGAAAAGTCCGACCGACTTTCGAAAGCAACCAGAGTGGTCGCAGTGGCAAGTCAAGACCATGCTAAACATTCGACAGGAACACACAATCATGCAGGTAGATATTATCGATTTTCCAGAGACGCTTGTCGCTACGCTAGAGCACCGTGGACCGGAGCACCTAACTTTCAATACGACCAAGAAGTTCATCGAATGGCGCCAAGCTAACGGACTCCATCCAGGAATTGGCAATACCTACGGGGTGCACTACACGGATCCAGCCACAACGCCGCCCGAAGATTATAGGCTCGACCTCTGCCTATCGGTTTCAGCACCGGTTGCGCCGAATCATCAGGGCGTCGTCACAAAGAGCATTCCGGCAGGTCGTTGCGCTCGCGTTCGTCATATCGGCTCGCGCCATAACGTGCATCCGGCGGAGTGGCTCTACTATGAGTGGTTACCACGAAGCGGAGAGCAGCTGCGAGATTTTCCGATCTTCTTCCACTATGTGAACGTGGGCCCGGATGTGAAAGAGCGCGAGATGATTACGGATGTTTATCTCCCGTTGAAATAATTTCGCGAGAGCCTCCACTCACATCTCAACCTCGAGATTTCCACCAAGATAGTTCTCGATTACAAACAGCATGCAGGCCGCAATAACCTGATTGAACCAGCCTACAACTTTTGAAGTTTCTTTGACCAATGTATCGAACGCCTTTGCGTGATCGTTTGGATCAATATCTTCGACTAGTGCTCGCCCTGCGATGATGTCAGAAAATGCATACAACGTGTTTGCATTGGTTTCGGACATGTACACATTCAATGTGTCGTTATCAGCAAGGCTTGCGTAGCCAGTCGCAATCTGATCAGGAGCGTAGTGAAACGCGTGCCGGTTTCTCACATTTGCGATCATGTTCTGACGACCGAAGTATTGCTTTAAGGAATCAAGTGCTTCCTTGGATGGTTGATCAAAAGTCTGCTCATATTTTTTTGAAACCTGCGTCGCAAAGAACGCTGACTGCATCAAATTCCAGCATTCATACAATTTTCCCGTTAGTAGTCGACCTATCGTCATAGCCTATGCGTTTCTAGCTTCGACCTCCACCTCTGTTCGTGCTTCGTGTTTTGAGCAAAATTGAAATAGTTTGGTTAGGACACTTAGTTCATTTGCGGCGTGCCCAACGAGAACGAGTAGGTTTCTTTCCGCCTCCGGGATCGCATCGAGTTGCTGTCTCGTTAACTTGAAGTGGTGGAGCTTCATAAGACCTACCTTATTTCATCAAGTCTGATTAATACAAAGGCTGCCAGATAATGTCGTATCGAATTTAATCGCAATGTCTGCTGTGTAGAAAGTCCCACAAACAAAATAAACGGCACCTTCTGGCCGCGTTGTGCGTATTGCGAACTGTTAAGAACCGGCCCACGAATCCGATAGCGCTATTATTAATAGCTGACATGCGAGCGTGACTCAAAACCCCACGGTCGATATCTCAAGGACCATGCAACGTTGCACGCGGCGGCAACTAGCAAGAGATTCACAACGACTTCCGACCATTGGCCCTGCGGAGACGTTGCCCAGACAGGTCTAGGTTGGGTAAAGAAGCTCGGGGCCCATACCAGAAGACCAAATAAGCTCATCATGATCGCTTCAAGCGTGACCGCGAGCCTGGGAAGAATGCCAATGGTAAGCGCGATACCAGCAGCAATGTGACCGGCCCCAGTGACATACGCCGTCCCTAAGTGATTGGGCGCCCAGTAAGGGACCATGCTTGCGGTGTAATTAGCATATACAAAATGTGACGATCCGTAGAAGATGCAGGTAAGACCAAACAAGACCTGTGCGACGAGAACTGTACGCTTACTGATGATCGGCATATTCGATGTTTTCTTCTGCCATCGAAAATCAATGTAAAGAATCCATGCCCCGGCAAGCGAAGTCATCGCTTCACAAAATCCGTACCAAGCGCCCAAGCTAAGTGGCTGAGAAAAAATTGGCGAAGTATCAATTGCTGCCCAGATTGCCAGATACGTACATATCGTCAGAGCGCTTGGTGACGCTGTACGCGAAAAACAAAGACCGACACTGGCGACTACGAGTAGTAGCGCGAATAGATGCACTACGATTTTCTGCTCGGGAACCCAGTCGGGTAACGATGGCACTGATGGCGCGAACTCGCCATACGCGAAGCTCAATACGGCGAGGCTCGCTGCCGCAATGGCAAACAATCCACGAGCAGGATCAACGCGTATTGGTACTTCACTCATATCGCAGATACCACGTAGAGATCGAGGCGTTGGGGATAAAGTCTCTAGTTAAGTGAAAGTTTTATTCTTTATCATCACAACATTTTTCGATACGCGCGGGTGTCTATATTGATACGTAGATATCGGTACAATCGATCATCCAAATTATATAACTGATTACGAATGGCTGACACTCCAACCACTGCCGATATAGTTTTGCATGGTGAAATCACAGCGATTTATCGTAAGGATTCGCGCAAAGTTTTTGCGACGCTGATTCGTTTTCTGGGTGATTTTGATGTTGCGGAAGAAGCATTGCATGAAGCCTTTCGTGCTGCAATCGAGCAATGGCCCAAAGCAGGTATACCGAATAATCCAGTGGCATGGTTAGTTTCCGCAGGGCGTTTCAAGGCGATAGACACGTTGCGACGACAGCAACGTTTCACGTCCACTGAAGAAATCACTGAGCAGGTTCATGCTGTTGAAGATGAATCAAGTCGCGATGATGAACAGCTTCTTGAAGACGATCAGTTACGATTGATCTTCACTTGTTGTCATCCGAGCCTTGCCGAAGATACGCAAGTAGCGTTGACCTTGCGTGAAGTATGTGGCTTGACGACGGAAGAAATTGCTCACGCGTATCTGATTCCCGCGCCAACGCTTGCACAGCGTATCGTACGTGCCAAGTCAAAGATTCACGATGCGCGTATTCCTTATGAAGTGCCTGAGCGTGATCATTTGCATGAACGGCTTTCAAGTGTATTGCGTGTTATTTATCTTGTGTTTAATGAAGGTTACTCCGCTTCATCCGGTGCCTCATTGACCAAACATCATTTATCAGAGGAAGCGATTCGTTTGGCGCGCTTGCTTCATGAGTTGCTACCAGAACCTGAAGTAAAAGGATTGTTAGCATTGATGTTATTACACGAATCACGTCGTGCATCGCGCACCAACTTGCGCGGCGATTTAATACCACTGGAAGATCAGGACAGAAGAGTGTGGAATCGCGAGTTTATCGAAGAAGGTAGTTCGTTGGTTGAGCAAAGTTTAAAAGCGGGTCACTTTGGTTCTTATAGCATTCAGGCGGCGATCTCCGCAGTGCATGCGCAGGCAACGCAATCTACTGATACTGATTGGGCGCAGATTGTTGGTTTGTATGAAGTGCTGATGCAAATGGAACCTTCTGCGATCGTTGCACTCAACCACGCTGTGGCCATCGCAATGCGAGATGGCTATCAGCGAGGACTTGATTTGATTAACGAGTTGCTCAAGGACAAAACTTTGCAGGACTATCATTTGGCGCATGCGGCGCGCGCGGACTTATGTCGACGTCTTCATTTTCGGGATGAAGCACGGCTTTCCTATGAACGTGCTTTGCAATTGGTGCGACAGGAACCTGAACGGCGTTTTATTGAATGGCGCTTGTCGCAATTGGCAAGTAAGTGACTCGATATCTATCATCGACTAATGCGGCAACTAACTGTCTCTGACTTCCGTTCACGCCGAGCTTGGAGTGTAAAAGCTCCCGCTCATGGTGAGCTTGTCGAACCATTCTTATTTTTCATTATAAGATGAGCAGTCGTAACTGAATTTGCAAATATTTTTGAAGCATTGTCGATTTTGAACTGAGCCGTTCGACTAAGTATCGTGCAAGCAACGGTGCTGCATACAATATCGATTAAGCGGTAATTTTTACGGTAAACGTCATGCTTCTATTCATTTTATACCGCATTTTGATGGCATTTCTTGATTATCAACGTCAAAGTGTTGTCATTCTGATCGCGCCTATGCGTGCAACAGTGGAATATTAAGATGAAATATTTATGCCTTGTTTATCTTGATCAAGAAAATTGGAGTGCTTGTCCCGATAGCATCTGTTTCGACTATGTGCAGGCCGTGCAGCAGAGTGGACACTTTGTTGATGGGCGGCCACTGCATCCTGTGCATACAGCGACGACAGTACGCGTGCGTAACGGTAAGACCATCTTGGTGGATGGTCCCTTCGCCGAAACCAAGGAACAACTTGCAGGCTTTTATCTACTTGAGGCAAAAGACTTGAATGAAGCGATCAAACTTGCGGCGAAAATTCCACCTGCGCAGTATGGAAGTATCGAAGTACGACCCGTACGCGAATTAGATTTAAGCGATCAAGAATATAAAAAACATCCGGCCATGGTTAGAGAATAAAAATATTTTACTCAGCATGTCGAATTGCAACAGTGTCATTCGACTAATTATTGAAACGAGCAATATTCTTTTTTAATCAGTTAAAGTTTAAGGAGTTCATCATGAGATTTATGATCTTTGTAAAAGCGACCCAGGCATCTGAACGTGGCGAACTGCCCAGTCAGAAATTACTTACTGAGATGGGTAACTTCAATGAGCAGTTGGTGAAGGCGGGCATTATGCAAGCAGGCGAAGGTTTGCAAGCAAGTAGCAAAGGTGCGCGCGTAAAATTTTCCGGCACCAAGCGCACGGTTGTCGATGGGCCATTTGCCGAAACCAAAGAATTAGTTGCAGGCTTTTGGATATGGAAATGCAAATCAAAGCAGGAAGCAATTGAGTGGGTGAAACGTTGTCCTAATCCGCATGAAGAAGATTGCGAAATCGAAATTCGTCAAATATTCGAGCTCGAAGATTTCGGTAAAGAATTTACCCCGGAATTGCAGGAACAGGAAACACGCTTGCGCGAACAAATTAACAAGCAGTAATGGGTTGCACATTTATATCCATCAGTAAGCAGTACAACGAGGCCTATCATGCAAAAAGTATCTACCTTTCTGTGGTTTGATAATCAAGCGGAACATGCAGCGAACTTCTATGTGTCGCTGTTCAAAAATTCACGCATCATCGATACATCCTATTACGCAGAGAATATGCCCATGCCTAAAGGAACGGTGATGGTGATAACCTTTACACTTGATGGTATAGAGTATCAGGCAATTAACGGTGGCCCACATTACAAGCTGACGCCAGCAGTATCGTTATCGGTAAGCTGTGAATCGCAGGAAGAAGTAGACCACTTGTGGAGTAAACTTACCGCTGATGGTGGACAGGAAGTGCAATGCGGTTGGTTGACAGATAAGTTTGGTTTGTCATGGCAGATTATACCTGCGGCGTTTCTTGCTTTATTGAAGAAAGCTGATGCAGTACAGACTGAACGCATGGTACAAGCGATGATGCAAATGCGTAAACTGGATATGGCTGCATTACAACGTGCTTATGATGGCAAATAAAAGAGTTATGACCATGGTCCCTAATGCTGTAACCGATCTCAAAGCATTTGTACCGGCAAAAGATTTCGAACTTTCGATGCGGTTTTATACGGACTTAGGTTTTACAACCAACTGGAGCAATGCGGAGATTGCAGAATTGCAGATTGGTTCATTCCGCTTCCTGTTACAAAAATTCTATGTCGAACAACATGCTGGCAATTTCATGATGAGTTTGACGGTAGAAGAAGCAGACGCATGGTGGAAACATATTCAGCACCTGGATTTGGCCAAGAAATATCCCGGCATCATGTGCAAACCGCCAGAGATGCAACCTTGGGGAATTCGGGTGCTTTATTTAAGTGATCCCACTGGAGTGCTTTGGCACATCACGGATTTAAGCAAGTCGTGAATAGAGTCCGATTTTATTAAGTCCTTTTATTCATGTTAGATTTTATATCACATAGATTACAAGAGTGACATTGAAGTCAGA